>NZ_CP047025.1:3900000-4118938 GCF_009796845.1 Cobetia sp. L2A1
AATCGCCTGCGCATGGTGACGGCCATGTTCTTGACCAAGCATCTGTTGATCGATTGGCGACGTGGTGAAGCCTTCTTCATGGCGCATCTGGTCGATGGCGAGCTCGGTGCCAACAATGGTGGCTGGCAATGGGCAGCCTCGACTGGCACCGATGCCGCGCCCTATTTTCGGATTTTCAATCCAACGACCCAAGGCGAGCGTTTTGACAAGGATGCTGATTTCATCGCCAATCTTGTACCAGAGCTATCCAGCCTGCCTGCCAAGCACCGCCATCAACCGAGTGATGAAGATCGTCACGCATGCGGCTATCCGCGTCCGATCGTCGACCACAAGGCAGCCCGTCTGCGTGCCCTCGACACCTTCAAGGCCTTGTCGAAAAGCGAGTAATCGCCACGCTTATATCGCGTTCTATGATGACCACTATTGCCAACACCTTTACACCATTGCTCAAGGATTCCTGCTATGCAGGCACTCCCCAAGGACATGAGTCCGGCGCTTGTTCGTGTATGCCGACTTTACGAAAAACTGGACAAGACCTCTACAGAGCTGCTGAAATCAGTCTACAGCGATGACATTGTCTTCCGAGATCCACTGCATGAAGTGCGAGGCATTCGTGCTCTCAACGCTTACTTCTCCGACCTTTATGCCAATGTCGAGTCGATAGCGTTCGTCTTTCATCAGCCGCTTGGGCCGCTCGACAGCACAGAGGAAGGCAGTGAATACGGACTGGCGTGGTTGAGCTGGACCATGACCTACCGTCACCCACGCTTGAATCGTGGCCGGGATATCACAGTAGAGGGAGCGTCGCGCCTTGAGTTTCATGAGGGGCGCATCCTCCGCCATCGCGATTTCTTCGATGCCGGCGAGCTGCTCTATGAGCAACTGCCCATTCTGCGCAACGTGATTGGTCTACTGAAGCGTCGACTGGGCTGACTGATCGGTGCAAAGGAAGTGTTCAAAGGAAAAGAAGCCCAAAGGAGCAAGATAAATCAACCACGAGCTGACATGCCGGACATCTGAAATACTTTCCGGTGCGTTACTCACGTCAGGACATCGCTCACAGCGTGTCCGCAAGCCTCAAGGAAGGAGACAGCATGTCCGGTGCCACTTCACACGCCCACTCCACAAGCCCAGCGACCCGTAAGCGTATCTGGCTGACAGGTGCCAGCTCTGGCATCGGAGAAGGCGTGGCTCGCCGACTGCTGGCTGACGGTCATCGCGTCGCAATAAGTGCGCGTTCGACCGATAAGCTGGAAGCACTCGCCCAGGCAGCAGCAGGCGGCCCCGGCGAAGCGCTGGTCGTGACGCTCGACCTGACTGACCGTGATGCCATCTGCCAAGCCGCGTTGCAGATAGAAGAGAGCTTTGGCGGGCTGGATCTGCTGCTATTGAATGCCGGCACCTGTGAATACCTTGATGCCCGTGATTTTGAGGCAGATCTCGTTCAACGAGTCTTTGCGACCAATTTCCATGCTGCCATTGATGTCATCGAGAGTGCCCTGCCGCTATTGCGCATGGCAGCCGCCGAGGGCGGCGAACGGCCTCAGCTGGCTGCGGTTTCCAGCGCATCCGCTTATCTGCCCCTCCCGCGCGCAGAAGCATATGGTGCATCGAAAGCGGCGCTCAGCTACTTCCTTGAGTCCCTACGGCTGGATCTGGAGGCGCAAGAAATCGACGTCAGCATCATTCACCCAGGCTTTGTGAAAACGCCACTGACGGAGCGCAACGATTTCCCGATGCCCATGCAAGTGACCATTGAGCAGGCCGTTGATGCCATTCTCAAGGGCCTTGCCAGGCATCGGCTCGATATTCATTTCCCCAAGCGCTTCACGCTGATGGTCAAGCTGTTGGGCATTCTGCCGCAATCCGTTCGGCGTCGTATCGGACTGCGCATGACGCGCAGCTGATTCATGACGGTTGCCTGTCACCGAGGCCTTGTTAACCAGCTTTTGTCGGCCGCCTTTGTGGCAATACCTTTATTTGTATCAGGAGTGGCATGAACACATCCTCTTCGCGCTCATCGGCAGACCTGCCTCGCCAACGCATTGCCGTGATTGGCAGTGGCATCAGCGGCATGGCCGCCGCCCATTACCTCAATCGCCATCATGAGGTGCATGTCTTCGAATCTGCGGAGCGACTGGGCGGCCATACCGCCACCATGCAGGTGGAAACGTCCGATGGGCGTGAGTGGGCGATCGATACCGGTTTCATTGTGTTCAATGATCGCACCTACCCCCATTTTCTGAGTCTGCTAGAGCAGCTCGGCGTGCCCTACCAGCCGACCGAGATGAGTTTCTCGGTGCATTCGACCGCTCAGGATTTCGAGTACAACGGCCATACCCTGCTGTCGCTGTTCGCTCAGAAACGCAATGTACTGCGTCCCCGCTTCTATCGACTGTTGCGTGACATCCTGCGCTTCAACACTCAAGCAGCCGCTGATCTCGACAACGGCAAGCTGGCCAGCGGCGCGACACTGGGCGAGTACCTGGAGGCCAATCGTTACTCACAAGTGTTTCGAGACTACTACCTGCTGCCGATGGGTGCCGCGATCTGGTCCGCCAGCATCGAAGACATCGCGCGCTTCCCACTGGTCTTCTTTGTGCGCTTCTTCCGCAATCACGGCCTGTTATCAGTCAATGATCGTCCTCAGTGGTTCACGTTGGTGGGAGGCTCAAGTAGCTATATTCCTCAGCTGACCGAGCGCTACGCCGAGCACATACATCTAGGCTGCGAGCTACGACGCATCACGCGTGATGCAGATGGCGTGACACTGGAACACGTCGATGGTCGCAGCGATCGTTTTGATCAGGTCGTGCTGGCTTGCCACGCGCCACAGGCGCTGGCACTACTGGATGATGCCAGCGATGTCGAGCGCGAGGTGCTCTCCGCCATCACGACTCAGCGAAATGAGGTCGTCATGCATACCGATACCTCGCTGTTGCCCAAACGACGTGCCGCCTGGGCGAGCTGGAACTATCGCCTTGACGGTCGAGAAGATGCGCAGCGCGTCAGCGTCACCTATGACATGAATATCCTGCAGCGCCTCGACGATACCAAGCATCCGCCACGCGACACCTTCTGCGTGACACTCAATGACAGCGATGCCATTGATCCAACCAAGGTGCTTGGGCGTTATGCCTATGATCACCCGCGCTTTACGCTGAAAGCCGAGGCTGCCAAAGCACGCTTCGCGGAAATTTCAGCCGTTGAAGGCAGCGTCGGAGGCCCGGTGGGGCGCACACATTTTTGCGGTGCCTGGTGGCGTAACGGTTTCCATGAAGACGGTGTATGGAGTGCATTGCGTGTTGCAGAGGCACTCGGTACCCGCGAGGCAGACGATTGATGACACCCGCCAGTCGCATCGGCTACGGCACATTGCGTCACCGACGCCACGCGCCACGCGAGCATAGCTTCCGCTATCGCGTGGCCATGGCCTGGTTGGCACTGGACGAAATGCCATTACTGATGAGCGGTCAACGGCTCGTCAGTGCCAGTCATGCGGCACCGCTGGCCTTTCGCGAGAAGGATCATCTGCCAGCAGATATTCATGGGCTAGCGGCTGACTCCCTTGAAGAGCGGGTACGTGAAGCCTGCACGCGAGAACTGTCACGCGAAGGGGATAACGCTCCGCTACCGGCGGGCCGCATCTTCCTATTGACTCAACTACGCCATTTCGGCATCGGTTTTAACCCTATCCGGCTCTATTACCTCTACACCGTAGAGGGCCAGCTGGGAGCTGTACTTGGCGAAGTCACCAATATCCCATGGGGCGAGCGAGTGCTATACGCCTGGCGCACCGATATCCATCGCCGCATGCAGACAGCCTGTTTCGACAAACGCATGCATGTCTCGCCCTTCATGCCGATGGGCATGCGCTACCACTGGCGCTTCAATGACCCCTGCAAGGGACAGTTATTGCTGCAGATGGAGAACCATCCACTGACTGACGACACGGCGCGTATTTCTGAACAGGTGGTCTTCGATGCAAGCCTGAGCCTGACGCTAGAGCCAGCAACCCCCCGCGCCCTGACCCGACTGCTACTGCGCTTCCCCTGGATGACGCTCAAGACCGTGGCAGGCATTCATTTCGAGGCACTGCGTCTGGTGCTCAAGCGTGTGCCGATCTTCGATCACCCACGCGCCCAGCCATAGTCTCAGTACCCGTCATGAGGAACTCACCATCATGAGTCATTTCGAATCCGTACCGCCCAGTCCTGCGACGACCCATCTGCCGACAGACCGTCTGACTCGATTGCTACGTCCACGCCTACTGCGCATGCTGAACTCGCTGGAGGGCGGCACGCTGACCGTACTGGAAGGCCATGAACGGCATGTGCTGGGCAAGGGCGGTCCACGTAATATCACGCTGCGCATCAATGACTCACGCGCCTGGCGGCGCATGGCACTAGGTGGCACCGTCGCGGCATCGGAAGCCTACATGGACGGCCAGTGGGAGGCGGATGATCTCGTCGGCCTTATTCGCCTGTTCGCCTTCAATCTGGAACAGGTCAACAGCTCAGTAGATAGCGGTACCTCACGCTTCTCAAAATGGGCACTCAGTGTGGCGTATGCACTGGCGCGCAACACGCTGGAGGGCTCGAAACGCAATATCTCGGCCCATTATGATCTCGGCAATGACCTGTTTACGCTGTTCCTCGATCATGAACATCGGATGTACTCCTCCGCCGTATTCCCGACCCCTACCGCCAGCCTCGAAGAGGCCTCAACACATAAGCTCGAGCGACTGTTCGACATGTTGGCGTTAGGGCCAGAGCACCACCTGCTGGAAATTGGAACAGGCTGGGGAGGACTTGCACTGCATGCGGCCAAGACGCGCGGATGCCGTGTCACTACCACGACGATTTCCGATGAGCAGCATGCTTATACGGCAGCGAGAATCGCTGAAGAGGGTCTCGAGGATCGCATTACGCTGCTCAAGCAGGATTATCGTGCGCTGGAAGGTCGCTTTGATCGTATCGTCTCGGTAGAAATGATCGAGGCAGTGGGCCATCAGTACTTGCCCACCTACCTGAAAACACTGGAGCGACTGCTCACGCATGACGGCCTGATCGCGCTCCAGGCCATCACGATCCGTGATCAACGCTTTGCCGCCGCACGCCGCGAGATGGACTTCATCAAGCGTTATATCTTCCCGGGGGGGTTCTTGCCCTCACATGGCGCCATTCTGACTGCCATGCAGCGTGATACTCAGCTCAACCTGCTGCAACTCGAGGATATCGGGCTGCATTACGCCGCCACGCTCAAGGTATGGGGGCAGCGCTTCGAAGCGCGTCTAGGAGACGTCTACGCACAGGGCTATGACGAGCGATTTGTACGTATGTGGCGTTACTACATGGCTTACTGCGAGGGCGGTTTCCGTGAGCGCACCATCGGCACCTGCCAGCTACTATTGGGCGGACCCAATGCACGCCCGATCCAGGCAGGCCTGACAGACTGGAACGCCTGAGCATGCTGGCACCTAACACGCGCCTCTTACTCAATGCCGGCCTTTTTCAGCTTGGCTGGTTCAGTTGCGTTCTGGGAGGATCGCTGGTCGCCACGCTGATGGCGCCGTTGATATTGGCGTTTCATCTGGCGGTCATCGTCCCCGCCCATCAGCGCCGTCGCGAATTACGCTGGCTCATCGGCTTTGCAGCATTGGGGATGGTAATTGATGGTAGCTTGTCACTGGCAGGGGGGTATTCACTAACACCGAAAGCCTCTGTCGGCTGGTCACAGTGGCTACCACTCCCCGTCTGGATGTGGTGGCTATGGCCACTGTTCGCCAGCACCATTCATCATGCACTCGCCTGGCTGTGGAAGCGTCCGTGGCTGGCAGCAGCTGGCGGGGCAGTCAGTGCGCCACTCTCATACTATGGGGGCGCCCAGTTCGCAGGCATCGGTCTTGCAGACTGGCTGCTGCCGGCGCAAGCCCTCATCTGGGGCGTAATGTGTCTCGCCATTGCGCGACTGTCAGTTGAGCGGCAGAGGGCCTAACCGAGCAAGTCTCTCAACAAACGTCTGCCGTCACTCTCATGGAAATATGATGCCACAGTGGTGATACCATGCGTCCTATCGACCGCTTTAGCCCAAGCTGCAGGACATATTTGCACCTGGCCTTGCTGCCCTTTAGTCTGACCCCCACGTGCATTCACGGGGGCCAGCCATTAGACTAGCCCCATTCGGGCGCTGATGCGCCTCGTACGGTATAACCATCCCGCTACTCGGAATGACTCAGTGACCAAGCAACACTCTTTTACTCACGACGAGCTGCTGGCCTGTGGCCAGGGCGAACTCTTCGGCCCAGGCAATGCTCAACTGCCTGCCCCCAACATGCTGATGCTAGATCGCATCACTCACATTAGTGAGGAAGGCGGCAGCCACGGCAAAGGTCAGCTGATCGCTGAGCTGGATATCTCCCCGGACCTGTGGTTCTTTGACTGCCACTTCCCGGGTGACCCGGTGATGCCCGGCTGCCTGGGACTTGATGCCATGTGGCAGCTGGTTGGCTTCCACCTCGGCTGGCTCGGCAATCCGGGGCGCGGTCGCGCACTGGGCTGCGGTGAGGTCAAGTTCTCTGGCCAGGTGTTGCCGACGGCCAAGAAAGTGACCTATACCATCAACATCAAGCGAGTTATCACTCGCAAGCTGATCCTCGGCATTGCCGATGGTACAGTGACTGTTGATGGCCGCGACATCTATCAGGCCAACGACCTGCGCGTCGGTCTGTTCACCTCCACTGCGAACTTCTGAACGGGAGGCTCCCATGCGTAGAGTGGTAGTCACCGGGCTGGGCATTGTTTCCTGCCTGGGCAACGATCGCCAGCAGGTCCTGAATTCGCTCCGTGAAGGGCGTTCTGGTATCCGCCGCAAAGAGGAATACGCCGAACTGGGCTTCCGTAGCCAGGTTGCCGGCGTTGTCGACATCAACCTCGAGGACCATATCGATCGCAAGCAATTGCGCTTCATGGGCGATGCAGCGGCTTACGCTTACATCTCCATGGCGCAGGCGATTGCCGATTCTGGCCTCAGTGAAGAGCAGGTTTCAAACGAGCGTACCGGCCTCATCGCTGGCTCTGGCGGCGCCTCCTCAGCGAATCAGGTCGAGGCGGCAGATATCATGCGCGCCAAGGGCCTCCGTCGTGTCGGACCGTACCGTGTGACACGTACCATGGGCTCCACCGTTTCCGCCTGCCTGGCCACGCCGTTCAAGATCAAGGGGATCAACTACTCGATCTCCTCAGCTTGCGCGACGTCGGCTCACTGCATTGGCAGCGCGGTCGAACAGATCCAGCTGAACAAGCAGGATGTGGTATTTGCCGGTGGTGGCGAAGAAGAACACTGGACTCTGTCTTGTCTATTCGACGCCATGGGTGCCCTCTCCACCCACTACAACGATGCACCAGAAACAGCGTCACGCCCTTATGACAAGACCCGCGACGGTTTTGTCATTGCCGGTGGCGGTGGCATGTTGGTGCTTGAAGAGCTGGAGCATGCCAAGGCACGTGGCGCCAGGATTTATGCTGAAGTGACTGGCTATGGTGCAACGTCTGATGGCCACGACATGGTCGCTCCGTCTGGCGAAGGTGCAGCACGTTGCATGCGTCAGGCGATGGCAACCGTGAATGGCAAGATCGACTATATCAATACTCACGGCACCTCGACGCCGGTGGGTGATGTAGCTGAACTCAAGGCCATCCAGGAAGTCTTCGGTGCAGACAGCCCGGCGATGAGCTCGACCAAATCGCTGACGGGCCACTCACTGGGTGCGACTGGCGTGCAGGAAGCCATCTACTCGATACTGATGATGGAAAACGACTTCATTGCCGCCTCTGCCAATATCAGCGAGCTGGATGACCGTGCTGGCGGTCTCGACATTGTCACGACCCGTCGCGATGGTGTGAAGATCGACCGCATACTGTCCAACAGCTTCGGCTTTGGTGGCACCAATGCCTGTCTGATTCTGGAACGCTTCGAGGACTGACCAGCGTTACTGGTCGTCATGAGCTGCACGTTGCAAATGGTACGATGCAAAAAGGCCGCCCTTCGGGGCGGCCTTTTTCGTTCCAACATGACACAGAGCGGTGCACTATCAAACGCCAACACTGTCCGCCGGAGCTTCAGCCTCTAGCGGTGGGCGCTGTACTTGAGAGATCTCCACCAGCGTTGCCTCGACCCATGCCTCAGCTTCAGCGACTACCACATCCGGCTTACGTCCTGTCGTTTCGATGGCAGGACCAAATACGACATTGAGCGTACCGGGATGTTTGATCCAGCTATCGTTGGGCCAGATTTCACCCGCGTTGTGAGCAACTGGCACGACTGGTACGCCTGCACGACACGCGATGGCAGCACCGGACTTGTTGAACTTCTTGCGGCTACCCGGTGCAATGCGAGTCCCCTCCGGGAAGATCAATACCGTGAAACCATCCTTCAGGCGCTGTGTGCCAACGGTCAGCACTTGCTTGAGTGCCTTGGCAGGCTGAGTGCGATCCAGCGGAATCGGCTCCAGTAGTTTCAAACCCCATCCGAAGACGGGAATCTTGAGTAGTTCTTTCTTGAGCACGGTACACAACGGACGTTTGACGACCTGCAGGTAGATGGTTTCCCACTCGCTCTGGTGGTTGGCCAGCAGCACACAGGCGCCTTCTGGCACCTGCTCACGACCGCTGACGTGCACGGTTACACCGCAGGTGAGGCGAAACCACCACAGCACAATATGGTTGTAGCTATGCAGTACACGATATCGTGCCTTGAGCGGCAAGCAGGCCGCCAGTGGTACCAACACAACAGCACTCAACAGCAGCGCCATGAAATAACCAAAATAGAACAGCACACTACGCACCGCATTCACAGGCATGATCTCCGCATGTCAGGTAGGGTCAGAAATGGAGGCGGTGGGTGCGCGCTGCGCAATCCAATCATCCAGCAAACGAGAAAGCTCGAGGCGCCATGGCTTCTGGTGAACACCAAAAGTCTCTAGCACGCGTCGGCAGTTGAGAACACGGCGGAGCGGCGTGCCGGAATTCAGAGTCAGTGCCCGGAGCGGTCCTGGCACGACCGTCTCACCGATACCTTCCAGACGTGTGACTAGCTGAGTACGCACGATGCTCACGAACGCGTAGGCACTGATCGGCTCGGTACCGGCGAGGTGATAGGCGCCCCAGGAGTCTGCACCACAGCGCTGCTGCTGCAGTATGCCAATCAATGCCATCGCCACGGCATCGACACTGGTCGGACACAGAACGACATCCTCCGCTGCACGCACTTCTTTTCCCGCCAGCAGACGTTCGATCAACGTCGGCAACCATGCATCTCGCCCATCGGGGCCAAACAGCGGACCAAGGCGTACAATCAAATGATGTGGCAGTTCAGCGCGGATCCGATCCCCTGTTGCCATGACACGACGCAAGGCAGTATCAATAGGGGACGGAACTTCCTCTTCGTCCAGCAGGCCTTCCCCGCCCTGCTCGAACATTTGATCGGCCACACACCACACCAACGGAGTCTCTGTCTCAATACAAGCGGCCAATACCGCCTCTACCGCCTCGGCATGGGCAGTGACATCTGCCGGCGCGGCATCCGCTGGACTGACAAAAGGCGGTACGATGACGACATCAGCATGGCAAGCGCGAATGTCGGCTACGCCAATACGATCAGCATCGACGACATTGAGCTCAAGATCAGCGCGTGAACTAGCCGTACGAGCCAAGCCGAGGCTCAGGCAATGCCCGGCATCAAGCAGCAAGAGTTTCACAGGCACACTCCAGCAAACAGGCGCATCGATGCAAGGGGCGTCGATGCAAAGGCCATATTCTATCAACCTTGCGCGCTGGCTGCAGGCCCGTTATCACGTGGCACACCTAGAGAAAAAGAAGAGCCAAGTGGCTTGGGGCGGCCCACGCCATAGCCCTGCACAAAATCGACGCCAATCTTCTCAAGAGCCGGTAGCAGCTCGGCACGCTCAACGTACTCCGCTACCGTGATAATGCCCATCTGCGTACAGATCTGGCAGATGGCAGAGACAATGGCAGCATCCAGACTGTCGCGAGTGAGGTTGCGAACAAAAGCCCCGTCGATCTTGAGCTGGTTGATCGGCAACTCCTTGAGATAAGCAAAAGAAGACATGCCGCTTCCGAAGTCATCCAGCGAGAAGCTACAGCCCAGGCGGCGCAAACTGTAGATAAATTCGCGAGCCTGCGTCATGTTCCTGATGGCAGCTGTCTCGGTGATCTCAAAGCACAAGCGCTGGGGCTCGATCGTGCTCTGACTTACCAGCTCAATCAGCTTGTCCCGCAACTTCAAGTCCCCCAAGCTCTGCCCCGAGAGATTGATTGCCAGTATGGCATCCGATTCAAGACGTCCGTCGTTCGCTTCCAACACGTGAAGCGCCTCAGTGACAACCCAGGTATCGATGGCAGGCATTAGGCCGAAACGTTCAGCGGTCACCATGAAGTGAGCCGGTGCAAGATGCTCGCCAGCATCGTTGACATAGCGCAGCAATACCTCGTAATACGGCTGGCCCGCTGGAGTGCTCAGTGAGCGAATAGGCTGGATATAAAGCGTGAAGCGGTTGTTTTCCAATGCGTCGTGCAGCAGCGGTAGCCATTGTACTTCGCGTTGCGCGCGCTCAAGACTGGCGTCCCCATCCAGATAGCTGTGTACCTGATTACGCCCGTTCTGCTTGGCCATATAACAGGCGGTATCCGCCTGACGCAATACATCAGAGGCCTGATACTCTCCGTCTATAGGCGATACACCGATACTGACCCCCAGCTGGAACGGGCGCCCTTCATCGTAATAGCGATACTGGCTTATCGCTGCACATAAGGCCTCGGCCCGCTCCATCGCCTGCTCTCGAGTACACCGATACAACAGGATGGCAAATTCATCCCCTCCCAGACGCGCCAATATATCGGAATCACGCACGTGTGAGCGCATCAGTGCCGATAACTCACGCAACACAGTGTCGCCAGCAGCATGTCCACAGGTGTCATTGATGACTTTGAAGAAATCCAGATCCAGATAGAGAAGCTGATGGCCGCCACCGTCACCAATCGACGTACTCAATGCGTCATCGAAGGCGCTACGATTATGCAAGCCTGTCAGGCTATCGTGGTACGCCTGGAAATTGAGACGCCGTATCATGGCCTGCCGGTAACTGATGTCACGAAATACCAACACGGCACCGTCGATATCACCATTGCGATGGCGAACGGGCGATGCCTTGACCTCCACAGCACACTCACTCCCGTCACGCGCGACCAGCAGCGTCTGCGTAGACATATGTACCACTTCGCCATGACTCAAGACGCCATCGAGCTGAGCGTCCAGTGACTGAAGCGTACCTTCATGCCGTAGCTGCAGGATTCGTGCCCAAGGCCGTTGTCTCGCAAGTGATGGATCCCACCCACACATCCCTGCCGCAATCGGATTGATATGCTGGATCAGACCGTCACGATCAAGGCTAATCACTCCTTCATCTATGGAGTCCAGCATCACTGTGACTCGGTCACGCTCGTGGCGCAGCTTCCGGGTACGATTCTCCAATAAGTCATTCACGCGTGAGCGGTAATGAGTGCTGCGCCGAATGCGTTGCTCAGCGGTGATGGCCAGCAGAGTCAGCCCCAGCACTGATAGCGTTGCCACACCGATGGAAAGCGCCAACCAGAGATGCTGGCCTTCTGCTGGAAGAGCGCCGGAGAGTGGTGTGACAGCGATGGGAGTCATCTTCATTGCGGCCATACCCAGATAATGCATCCCCGAAATACTCAGCCCCATCAGGCATGCCGCTAACGCTTGATACGTTCTACGTGGGCGACGCTGATGCAGAAAAGCGCTTCCCACCCATAGCCCGGCGGTCGAGGCGGCAATGGCGACCAGTACCGAGAGCGACAACAGCAGGTCATCGTACTGATACGTCATATTCATCTGTACGGCCGCCATGCCGGTGTAGTGCATCATTGCGATGCCACTACCCATCACGACACCGCTCCCCGTCAAGAGAGATGGCGTCACATGTGGCAGGGTATTGACCCATAGCGCCAATCCCGACGACAACACCGCAATCAGCATTGACAGTGCCGTTAGCCCCAGCCCGTATGACATCGGCACGCCTGTCTGGTAGGCCAGCATACCGATGAAGTGCATCGACCAGATGCCTAGCCCCATCGCAAGCGTCCCTCCCAGTAACCAGCCGAGATTACTGGCGCGCGAGGTCGCTAACGCAACCTGCCGAATGAGTTGCAACGCGGCATGAGAGGCAAGGACGGCGACGACGATCGAGAGCACTACCAGGGAAGGGGAATAACTGCCATGCATGGATAGCCTCAATCATCAGTGGCACGCCACAGTAGACAAGAAATGTGGGCAAATACGTCAATGGAAATAGCAGTCTACTCGGAGGCACCGTCAGAGCGGACATTTTCCGTGTTCTACTCTCAACGACTGCTCGCTGTTGATTAACACCAAGAAATAGTCTGCTGGTCTCCCCCCTCTACGCTCATCACGATGATACAGATGTCATGCTATAAAATATTTTTCCTCTAGTCTGTGAGCAGTTCATCGCAGCACACTAGATAACAGTTACGGTCATCGGCAGATGCCCCATTCGCTGAAACCAAAAGCCCCCGCTCAGGGCGGGGGCTTTAAACAGAATGTCACCAAGTTATCTAGCAGTACTTGCTAGAACGGAATTTCATCATCGAAGTCATCGAAGCTGCCTGCGGGCGGCGCCCCAAAGTTATTGTTCTGTTGATTCGCCGGCTGGGCTGGGTTGGACGATTGCTGACCACCAAAGCCTCCGCCTTGCTGCGGAGCAGGTTGCTGACCACCCGTATTGCCGCTCTGCTGAGCAGATTGTTGGCCTCCGAAGTTGCCGCCCTGCTGTGGTGTCGCGGCAGACTGTGACGCTGCCTGCTGCTGGCCGCCGAAGTTACCACCTTGCTGCGACGATGCCTGCTGCGGACGGCCACCACTGAAGTTACCACCACCGCCTTCACCGCGCGTGTCAAGCATCTGCATATCGTTAGCCACGATCTCGGTGCTGTAGCGATCATTGCCGCTCTGGTCCTGCCACTTACGCGTCTGCAGACGACCTTCAATGTATAGGCGCGAGCCCTTTTTGACGTACTGCTGAGCAACCTCTGCCAACTTGTTGAACATCACCACGCGATGCCACTCGGTACGCTCCTGACGCTGACCGCTCTGACGATCATTCCAGGTATCGGTGGTAGCGAGGTTCAAGTTGCATACCGCGCTGCCAGACGGAGTGAAACGGACTTCCGGGTCTTGACCGAGATTACCGATCAAAATGACCTTGTTTACGCCGCGAGCCATGGGGATTACTCCTGCAAATAGACCAATGCGCATCTGGCATCGGAGAAGGTATCAAGTGCACCGGTAACAATTTCCCGATGTCAGGGTTCAGCTGGCAGGTACCTCGGTACCTGCCGGTGTCTCATCGTCACGCTGGCGTGTGAAGCGCGCCAGCGCCTTGTCATCTAGTGTATCGCGTGTGACCTTCAGGTAGGCGACCTGTTCCTCCTGCACTACCAGTACCTCTTCCACGCCAGGAATAGCTAGCAACCTGGAGTGCAGCTCGACGGTCGGCAGGCAAGATGCTTCGCGGGATAATCCTACGACTTCACTGGCTAGATGCCGTGGTGGCTGCATGCCCCAGACAGCCGCAAGCCAGAGTAGTGACAACAGTCCCATGGCGATAAAAACACCACTCAAGCCGAACTGGCCTGTCAGCCAGCCACCACCCACACCACCCACAAAGGCACCGAGGAACTGACTGGTCGAATAAACGCCCATCGCCGTGCCCTTGGCGCCTGCCGGTGCCAGCTTGGAAACCATCGACGGCAGTGTCGCTTCCAGTAGATTGAAGGCAACAAAGAACAGCCACAGGACAGCGAGAAACATGGTAAGTCCGGCATGCTCAACACCATCCACGCCCAGCAGTAGCAGGCTGATGGCGATGGTCGCGACCGCGCCAAGGAAAACCGGCTTCATACGTCGATACTTCTCAGCCACAATGACTAGGGGGAGCATGGCGACAAATGCCAGTCCCATCAAGGGTAGGTAAATCCAACCATGGTGTGCCGGCTCAATGCCGAAGTTGACCAGCTGCTGAGGAATGGCCACAAAGCAGGCCGTAAGGATCATATGCAGCGCGAATATCGAGATATCCATCCGTAATAGTGCTGAATTCGCCAAGATGCCCTTGAGCTGGCGACGATCAAGCCCCACATCCTGATGTTGACGCTTCGGTGCAGCAGGTACCAACTTCCAAAGTACGAGTAGACTGGCGACAGCCATTACCGCTGTTAACCAGAAGACGCCTGACAGACCGAAGGCATCCGCGGCCAAGGGGCCGACCACCATGGCTAGCGCGAAAGCCAAGCCGATCGACATGCCAATAGAGGCCATCGCGACAGTGCGAACCTCTTCACGCGTCTGATCGGCCAGCAACGCCATGATGGCTCCGGCAACTGCACCGCTGCCCTGCAAGCAACGCCCGAGGATGATCATCTCGATACTGGTCGCCGTCGCGGCGACGACCGAGCCAAGAATGAACAATCCCAGCCCGAAGCCGATGACGGCCTTGCGACCAAGACGGTCAGATAACCAGCCAAACGGTATCTGCAGTACGGCCTGAGTCAGGCCGTAGCCACCAAGCGCAATGCCTACCAGAGTCGGTGTCGCACCAGCAAGATCGCGGGTGTATAGCGCCAATACTGGCAACACCATGAACAACCCCATCATGCGCGTAGCGTAGAGGCTGGCAAGGCCAGCGATCGCGCGGCGTTCAGGGCCTAGCAGTTGAGAGGTCTTCATGGGCGGCGGCGGGCTCCGGAGCATGACAGTCTAGAAAAGGAGGCCGACCATACGGGTCGCCAAGAAGTGCCGTTTACACGCAGTGCATGCGTGTCGGACTGCATATTCTAAGGCCCGCTTGGCGGCTTTGAAAGCATGCAGCCTTTGCCGGGCGTTTCGCCCGCGCCTTATAATCGTTGCTTTTATCGACGCAGCCCGAGGTGGCAATGGACAGGATTCAGGTCAGGGGTGCGCGCACCCACAACCTCAAGAACATCGATGTCGAACTGCCGCGTGACAAGCTCATCGTGGTAACGGGCCTTTCCGGCTCTGGCAAGTCCTCTCTTGCCTTTGACACGCTCTATGCCGAGGGACAGCGGCGCTACGTCGAATCCCTGTCTACTTATGCTCGTCAGTTTCTGTCGATGATGGAAAAGCCTGACATTGATCATATTGAAGGTCTGTCGCCAGCAATCTCCATTGAGCAGAAATCGACGTCACACAATCCACGCTCCACTGTGGGTACCATCACCGAGATCTACGATTACCTGCGCCTGCTCTATGCACGTGCCGGTACGCCGCGTTGTCCCGATCACGCCATAGATCTTGAAGCTCAGACCATCTCACAGATGGTCGATCAGGCACTTGCACTGCCCGAGGGCAGCAAACTGATGCTGATGGCCCCCGTTGTCAGTGGTCGCAAGGGCGAGCACTTGCAATTGCTCTCCGAGCTACGTGCACAAGGCTTCGTTCGCGCTCGCATCGATGGTGTCATTGTTGAGCTTGACGATCTCAAGCCGCTGGAAAAGAACAAGAAACACAACATCGAGGTTATCGTCGATCGTTTCAAGGTGCGTGAAGACCTCAAGCAGCGCCTGGCTGAGTCCTTCGAGACTGCGCTCAATCTTGCAGATGGCAGTGCGCGCCTGCACTTCATGGATGGCGAGCAGGAAGACCTGGTGTTCTCCTCCCGCTTTGCCTGTCCAGTATGCGGTTACGCACTGGCCGAGTTGGAACCACGACTGTTCTCGTTCAACAACCCGGCGGGTGCATGCCCGACGTGTGATGGTCTTGGCGTAAAGCAGTACTTTGACCCTGACAAGCTGATCAGCCATCCAGAGCTATCGTTGGCTGAAGGCGTCATCAAGGGCTGGGATCGTCGCAGCGTCTATTACTTCAGCCAGCTACAGGCAGTCGCTGAACACTATGGATTCGCGCTTGAAGCCACATGGGAGTCATTGAGTGACGAAGCGCGTAACGCTGTGCTCAATGGCAGCGGCCGCGAAGATATCGCTTTCAGCTACGTCAATGATCGTGGCCGCAAGGTTACTCGTGAGCACCCGTTCGAGGGCGTTCTGCCCAACATGAGCCGCCGTTACCGCGAGACGGAATCCAACATGGTACGCGAAGACCTTTCGCGCTATCTGGCCGTACAACCTTGCCCAAGCTGCGATGGCGCACGCCTGCGTCGAGAAGCACGTAACGTCTATGTCGATAACCGCACACTCTCTGAAGTGGTACGACAGCCGATCGGTGAAGCCTGGAAAGAATTTGGCAAGATGAGCCTACCCGGGCGCAAGGGAGAAATTGCTGCCAAGATCGTCAACGAAATCCAGGCGCGACTCGAGTTTCTCGTCAATGTCGGCCTCGACTATCTAACCTTGGAGCGCAGCGCCGATACGTTGTCCGGCGGAGAAGCACAGCGCATTCGCCTCGCCAGCCAGATCGGCGCAGGGCTGGTGGGTGTCATGTACATCCTTGATGAGCCCTCTATCGGCCTGCACCAGCGCGACAACGATCGCCTTCTCAAAACGCTGATTCATCTGCGCGACCTCGGCAATACCGTGATCGTGGTCGAGCATGACGAAGATGCCATCCGTGCTGCTGATCACGTACTCGATATCGGCCCTGGTGCCGGCGTACACGGTGGTGAAATCGTCGCCCAGGGGACTCCTGCGCAAATCGAAGCGACGCCAGGCTCACTGACAGGCCAGTACCTGAGCGGAGCACGCGAAATCGCGGTGCCTCCCTATCGACTGCCAGCCAACCCTGACAAGGTGCTGCGCCTGAGTGGCGCTACAGGCAACAACCTGCAGGACGTGACACTGACAGTGCCTACGGGCCTGCTGACCTGCATCACCGGTGTGTCAGGCTCGGGCAAGTCGACGCTGATCAACGCGACACTGATGCCATTGGCAGCGCGTGAACTGAATCGTGCAACAACACTGACGCCAGCCCCCTACGGCAAGATCGAAGGCTTGGACCTGTTCGATAAAATGGTAGATATCGATCAGAGCCCTATCGGTCGTACACCTCGCTCTAACCCTGCCACCTATACTGGTATCTTCACACCGATTCGTGAGCTGTTCTCTGGTACCCAAGAGGCACGTGCACGCGGCTACAAGCCTGGGCGCTTCAGCTTCAACGTCAAGGGAGGCCGCTGTGAGGCCTGTCAAGGCGATGGCCTGATCAAGGTCGAGATGCACTTTCTCCCCGACATGTACGTGCCTTGTGATGTCTGCAAGGCCAAGCGCTATAACCGTGAAACACTCGAGGTGCAGTACAAGGGCAAGAACATCCATGAAGTGCTGGAAATGACGATCGAAGAGGCACTCGAATTTTTCTCGCCGGTGCCTGCCATCGCGCGTCGCCTGCAAACATTAATGGATGTAGGCCTGTCCTATGTACGCCTCGGCCAAAGTGCGACGACACTGTCAGGCGGTGAAGCCCAACGCGTCAAGCTGGCCCGCGAACTCGCCAAGCGCGATACCGGCAAGACGCTCTACATTCTTGATGAGCCAACCACTGGCCTGCACTTCGAGGACATTCGTCAGCTACTGGTCGTTCTGCACCGCTTGCGTGATCATGGCAATACGGTGGTAGTGATCGAGCATAATCTCGATGTCATCAAGACAGCAGACTGGCTGATTGACCTCGGCCCGGAAGGCGGTTCCGGTGGCGGACGGATCATTGCCGAAGGCACACCGGAGCAGCTAGCTACACAGGAGATATCTCACACTGGGCGCTTCCTTGCCCCTCTGCTAGCACGCCAGGCAGCCAACAAGGTTGCGAAAGACAAAGCGGCTGGCAAAAACACGAAGGCAACTACCAAAACGATAAGCTGAACCGGTAGGTGGATGTCTAGTTCTGAAGCAGGTTGACACTTTTTGGACTCAAAACGCCTGATGCACTGCATCGGGCGTTTTGTATTTCAAGACCAAGTGAGATCGAACCCGGTTATAGGTATCGATCGACTCTCTGACCATCTAGCGCGCTTGCGTCAGGTCCTCTGGCTGCGCCAACAGGAATCCCTGTCTTCAGAATCCCATTGATTGGTTCTGCCAAGGCATTCTGCTAGCCGTCATACCCATCGGTCATCGAGCGCGGGTCGCCATGCTGGCGATGCAGCTACTGGTAGCTGTCTCAGTGCCTTTCGGAAGACCTGCTCAACGACGGCCAGTTTGAAAGCCAAGGGGGGAGGTAATCGCGCAGGATATGCTTAACTCGTTGGTTCACCACACTCTTCCTAAAGACAGGTCAGAACGTGTCAATGCTATTCAGGACGGGACACAAGCATAAAAAAAGGCCAACCCCTGGGGGCTGGCCTTTTCTTGTGGACGAAGCAAGCCGGAGCTTACTCTTCGCCCGCTGCCTCAGAGGCAACCGGACGATCGACCAGCTCGACGAATGCCATCGGGGCATTGTCACCGGTACGATAGCCGCACTTCAGGATACGCAGATAACCGCCCGGACGGGTGGTGTACCGCGGGCCGAGCTCAGTAAAGAGCTTGCCGACCGCTTCCTTGGAGCGCGTGCGAGAGAACGCCAGACGGCGGTTCGCAACGGTGTCCTGCTTTGCCAGGGTGATCAGCGGCTCGATGTAACGACGCAGTTCCTTGGCTTTCGGCAGGGTAGTCCTGATGACTTCGTGCTCTACCAGAGAGATGCACATGTTCTTGAACATGGCTTCACGGTGAGAGCTGGTACGGTTCAGGTGACGACCACTCTTACGATGACGCATGGTTGTGATTCCTTACCAGTCTGGGGCTTGAGCCGACCGGACTTCCTTAAGCGGAAGCCTTGTCGTCCTTCAGGCTTTGAGGCGGCCAATTTTCCAGCCGCATGCCGAGGGACAGACCACGCGCGGACAGCACGTCCTTGATTTCATTCAAGGACTTCTTGCCGAGATTCGGGGTCTTCAGCAGCTCAACTTCGGTGCGCTGAATGAGATCACCGATGTAGTAGATATTCTCGGCCTTGAGACAGTTCGCACTGCGAACAGTCAGCTCAAGATCGTCTACGGGACGAAGGAGAATCGGATCAATCTGATCTTCTTCTTCTTCGACTTCCTGTTCCTTGTCTGCTTCCAGATCAACGAAGGCGGCCAACTGCTCCTGCAAGATAGTTGCAGAGCGGCGGATCGCTTCTTCCGGATCCAGCGTGCCGTCAGTTTCCAGATCAATCACCAGCTTATCGAGGTTGGTGCGCTGTTCAACACGCGCAGCCTCGACGGCGTAGGAGACCCGGCGAACCGGCGTAAAGGTCGCATCCAGCTGGAGGCGGCCAATGGCACGAGATTCGTCATCTGCAGAAAGACGCGCATCAGCCGGTTCGTAGCCACGGCCACGAGCGACTTTGAGTTGCATCTTCAGCTCGCCACCATCATTCAGGTGAGCGATGACATGGTCCGGATTCACGATTTCAAGATCATGATCACCGGCGATATCGCCAGCGGTCACGATACCTGGACCCTTCTTGTTCAGCGCCAGCACAGCTTCGTCGCGACCATGCATCTTGATGGCCACGTCCTTGAGGTTCAGCAGGATTTCAATCACATCCTCCTGCACCCCTTCAATGGCGCTGTACTCGTGCAGAACGCCTTCGATCTCAGCTTCCACGACGGCGCAGCCAGGCATGGAAGAAAGCAGGATGCGACGCAGAGCATTCCCCAGGGTGTGGCCAAAACCACGCTCGAAGGGCTCGAGGACGATTCGCGCGTGATTGGCGCTGACTTCCTCGACCTTGATATCGCGGGGACGGAGAAACTCTGTCACTGAGCGCTGCATAAGAACACCTTTAAGGCTGCCAAACGGATAATCTGGGTACTCCATAGCTGGGCCGAAGAATCGACCCAGCATCACATTACTTGGAGTACAGCTCGACGATCAGGTTTTCGTTGATATCGGCAGACAGGTCGCCACGCTCGGGGACAGCCTTGAAAGTGCCTTCCATCTTCTTGGAGTCGACGTCGACCCAGGTCACATCGCCACGGTTGGCAGCAATTGCCAACGACAGCTGGATGCGAGCTTGGTTCTTGGCCTTCTCACGAACGGTAACCACATCGCCAGCCTTCACTTTGAAGGAAGCAACGTTAACGGTACGGCCGTTCACGGCGATCGCCTTGTGGCTGACCAGCTGACGCGACTCAGAACGCGTAGAGCCGAAGCCCATGCGGTAGACGACGTTATCGAGGCGAGCCTCGAGAAGCTGGAGCAAAACCTCACCGGTCGCACCCTTGAGGCGAGCGGCTTCTTTGTAGTAATTGCGGAATTGCTTTTCCAGCACGCCGTACATACGACGAACCTTCTGCTTTTCACGCAACTGCAGGCCGTAGTCTGAAAGACGCTGACGGCGCTGGCCATGAACACCCGGGGGTTGTTCGGATTTGCACTTTTTCTCGAACGGAGTCACGCCACTCTTCAGGAAGAGGTCGGTGCCTTCACGACGAGACAGTTTGCACTTCGGTCCAATATAACGAGCCATGAGTCTGTCTCCTTAAACGCGGCGTTTCTTCGGCGGACGGCACCCATTATGCGGGATGGGGGTCACGTCGTTGATGCTTTGCACGCGGAAGCCTGCGGCATTAAGAGCGCGCACGGCAGACTCACGACCCGGACCCGGGCCCTTGACCAGCACGTCGACGTTCTTCACACCATATTCGGCTGCAGCTGTAGCTGCACGTTCACTTGCGACTTGCGCAGCGAACGGGGTGCTCTTGCGAGAACCACGAAAACCCGAACCACCGGCAGTTGCCCAGGAAAGAGCATTGCCCTGGCGGTCTGTGATCGTCACGATAGTATTGTTAAAAGAGGCGTGGATATGCGCGATGGCATCCACAACCTGCTTTTTAACTTTCTTGCGCTTACTCGGGTTAGCCATTAGATGTTTCCTGTCTAAACGCCAGTTCGTTTACTTGCGAATCGGTTTACGCGGACCTTTGCGTGTACGTGCATTGGTCTTAGTGCGCTGACCGCGCAACGGAAGACCACGACGATGGCGCAGGCCACGATAGCAACCGAGGTCCATGAGACGCTTGATGTTAAGCGTGATCTCACGACGCAGGTCGCCTTCGACGGTGTACTTACCCACCTCGGCACGAACCAAGTCCAATTGTTCAACAGACAGATCAGCGATCTTGACGCTCGGCTCTAGACCGAGGGCGGCGCAGATCTGCTGTGCACGCGTACGGCCAATCCCGAAGATATAAGTCAGCGAGATCGCCGCGTGCTTGTTGTCCGGGATATTGACGCCAGCAATACGGGCCATCAGTTTTCTCCGAAAGGTTAGCGGCGGATTTTTCATCCACAAAGGGCGCAATAGCATACCCCCTGATCCCATTGGGAGCAAGGGGGTATGCCAGCACCCGAGCTTGTATTCAGCTAAGCGGGTCTAGGGGATTAACCCTGACGCTGCTTGTGGCGCGGCTCAGTGCAAATGACCCGCACTGCGCCACGACGCCGAATGATCTTGCAGTTACGGCAAATTTTCTTGACGGAAGCTCGAACTTTCATCGTTCTCTCCAGTTGCTAACAGGGGCTGCGCAATCAGCGCGTCATGCCACCGCTGCCATAGCCTTTGAGGTTGGCCTTCTTCATCACCGACGCGTACTGATTTGACATCAAGTGCGATTGCACCTGGGCCATAAAGTCCATGACTACCACAACCACGATGAGTAGAGAGGTGCCGCCGAAATAGAACGGAACCTGCCATGCAACAACGAGGAATTGAGGCATCAGAGATACGAGGGTGATGTAGAGGGCGCCGAACAGCGTCAGGCGAGTCATCACCTTGTCGATGTAACGGGCCGTCTGTTCGCCTGGGCGAATACCCGGCAGAAACGCTCCTGACTTCTTGAGGTTGTCAGCAACATCCTTGGGGTTGAAGACCAGCGCCGTGTAGAAGAAGCAGAAGAATACTACAGCGGCAGCGAAAAGCAAGATGTAGAGAGGCTGACCTGGCCCAAGAGCCTGAGAAGCCGTCTGTAACCACTGCATGCTTTCACTTTGGCCAAACCATTGGCCCATCGATGCAGGGAACAGCAGAATGCTTGATGCGAAGATCGGCGGGATAACCCCAGCCATATTGACCTTCATCGGCAAGTAACTGCTCTGACCTGCATACATCTTATTGCCCACCTGACGGCGCGGGTAGTTCACAGTGATACGGCGTTGACCGCGCTCAATGAACACCACAAAGGCAATGGTAATGACTGCAAGCAGCGTTAGCGCCAGCAGCGGAAGCACATTCCAGGCACCATCATTGCGCGCCAGTTCGAAAGACTGGCCGATGGCACTCGGCAGCCCGGCGACAATACCAGCAAAGATGATCAATGAGATCCCATTGCCAATACCCTTCTCGGTGATCTGCTCACCCAGCCACATCAGGAACACTGCACCAGCCACGAAAGTACTCACGGCGGTAAAGTAGAAACTGAAGTCAGCGGAATAGGCGACACCGTTTCCGACCAGTCCGACTGCCATGCCGATCGATTGGACCAGGGCCAGTACTACCGTGCCGTAGCGCGTGTACTGACTGATCTTGCGACGGCCGGCCTCGCCTTCCTTCTTCAATTGCTCAAGCTGAGGCGAGACCACCGTCAGGAGCTGCATGATGATCGACGCGGAGATGTAGGGCATGATGCCCAGCGCGAAGATACTCATTCGCTCCAGTGCACCACCAGAGAACATGTTGAACATGCTCAAGATGGTGCCCTGGTTTTCCCTGAACAAGGCAGCAAGCTGGTCAGGATTGATACCGGGAACGGGGATGTGCGCACCGATTCGGTACACCACGATGGCGATGAACACGAAGCGCAAACGCGCCCAGAGTTCGCTCAACCCACTTCCCTGCACTGCCGGTACGTTTCCTGACTTAGCCATTTAGTCCTCTACCTTTCCACCGGCAGCTTCGATCGCAGCACGGGCACCTTTGGTGACCTTAACGCCGCGGACGGTAACTGCCTTGTCCAGTTCGCCGGAGAGCATGACCTTCGCAAACTTCGTAGAATTACGAAGCACGTTGGCCTTCTTCAGCGTTTCGAGGTCGACGATGTCGCCGTCTACCAATGCCAGTTCGCTCAGGCGCACTTCTTCCGAAATCAGGGATTTCGCGGAAGTGAAACCAAACTTCGGCAGACGACGCTGCATAGGCATCTGACCGCCCTCGAAGCCCGGCTTGACACTGCCGCCGGAACGAGATTTCTGGCCTTTATGGCCACGACCGCCGGTCTTACCAAGACCGGAGCCGATACCACGACCAACACGCTTTGCAGCGTGCTTGGAGCCCGGTGCGGGGCTCAGGGTATTCAATTTCATGGATTACTCTCCCTCAACACGGACAAGGTAGTGAACCTTGTTGATCATGCCGCGTACCGCGGGGGTGTCTTCCAGCTCGACAGTATGACCGATGCGACGTAGCCCAAGGCCTTTCATAGTAGCCTTGTGCTTTTCTAGGACGCCGATGGTGCTGCGGATCTGGGTTACCGTGATCTTAGCTGCCATGGTGTCTTACCCCGCAATCTTGTCGACAGACAGGCCACGCTTGGCGGCGATGTCTTCCGGAGATTTCATGGAGGCGAGACCAATAATAGTCGCGCGCACCACGTTTACCGGATTGGTGGAACCGTAGCACTTGGCCAGGACGTCATGGACGCCGGCCAGTTCGAGCACGGAACGCATCGCACCGCCGGCAATGATGCCGGTACCTTCGGATGCTGGCTGCATGTAGATCTTGGATGCGCCATGACGTGCCTTCACCGGGTACTGCAGGGTGTGGCCCTTCAGGTCAACCATGATCATGTTGCGACGTGCTTGATCCATTGCCTTCTGAATCGCGACCGGCACTTCACGCGCCTTGCCACGACCGAAACCAACACGACCATTGCCGTCACCAACGACAGTCAAAGCGGTAAAACCGAAGATACGGCCGCCCTTGACTACCTTGGCGACGCGGTTGATCTGCACGAGCTTCTCTTGCAGATCACCGCCCTTCTGTTCGATATGCGCCATCGTAAAACCCTTTAGAATTCCAGGCCGCCTTCACGTGCGGCATCGGCCAGGGCCTTCACGCGACCGTGGTACTTGTACCCGGAGCGATCGAAAGCCACTTGCTTGATACCCGCTTCCTTCGCGCGCTCGGCAATCAGAGCACCCACCTTGGCGGCGGAGTCCGAGTTACCGGTAGAACCTTCGCGCAGGCTCTTATCGAGCGTGGATGCGGTGGCCAGGACCTGACCGCCATCCGGCGAGATGATCTGCGCGTAGATGTGACGCGGGGTGCGGTTCACGCACAGGCGAAACACGCCCAGCTCGCGGATTTTCGCACGAGCGCGGCGGGCACGACGGAGACGAGATTCTTTCTTCGCGTTCATAACCCTGCCTTACTTCTTCTTGGCTTCTTTACGACGGACGACTTCGTCACTGTACCGAATACCTTTGCCCTTGTAGGGCTCTGGCGGACGGAAGGCGCGAATCTCTGCGGCGACCTGACCCAAAGCCTGCTTATCAGCAGACGTCAGGACGATCACAGTGTTCTTCGGCGTTTCAGCCGTAACACTTGCCGGCAGTTCATAGTCGACCGGGTGTGAGAAGCCCAGTGTCAGGTTGATTGTCTGGCCTTTGGCTTGGGCACGATAACCCACACCATTGATTTCCAAAGACTTGGTAAAGCCTACAGAAACACCAGACACCATGTTGTTGACCAGAGCACGAGTGGTACCGACCATCGCCCAGTTCTTGGCTGTTTCACTCGGAGTGAAGGACATTTGCCCTTCTTCCAGAGTGATAACCACGTCCTGGTGGACGGTCAGTTCCAGCTGGCCTTTGCTGCCCTTCACGGTCAGCTTGTCGCCATCGAGTTTTGCCTCGACGCCGTTCGGCAATTTAACCGGATACTTGGCTACGCGGGACATTCCAAACTCCTAGAATACGGTGCAGAGGACTTCGCCGCCGACACCAGCTTGACGGGCCGCACGATCGGTCATCACGCCCCGGGAGGTGGAAACGATCGCAATACCCAGGCCATCCGCGACTTTCGGAAGCTCGCCCTTGCCCTTGTACTGGCGCAGGGAAGGCTTGGAAATACGCTTGATGTGCTCGATAACCGATTTGCCTTCAAAGTACTTGAGGGTCACGGTCAGCTCCGGCTTGGCGCTTTCTGCGACAGCAAACTCGGAAATGTAACCCTCTTCCTTCAATACGCGGGCCACTTCAACCTTGAGCTTGGAAGACGGCATGGAAACCGTCTCCTTGGTGGCCATCTGCGCATTGCGGATACGAGTAAACATATCCGCCAGAGTGTCTTGCATGCTCATTTACGTTGCGCTCCTGAATTCTTGCAGTGGTGTTACCAGCTGGACTTGGTCAGTCCAGGCACGTCACCACGCATAGCGGCTTCACGCAGCTTGTTGCGGCTCAGGCCGAACTTGTTGTAGTAACCGTGCGGACGGCCAGTGATACGGCAGCGATTACGCTGACGAACCGGGTGGGCATCACGCGGTAGTTGCTGCAACTTCAGCTGTGCGTCGAAGCGCTCTTCTTCGGAAGCGTTGACGTCATTGATGATGGTCTTAAGTGCGGCGTGTTTAACGGCGTACTTAGCGACCAGCTTGGTGCGCTTGAGCTCACGCTCAACCATGCTTTTCTTTGCCATGATCCACCCTTATTTCTTGAACGGGAAGTTCAGCGCGCCCAGCAACGCACGACCTTCATCATCGGTGTTGGCGCTAGTGGTGATAGTGATATCCAGGCCACGAATCCGATCGATCTTATCATACTCGATCTCAGGGAAGATGATCTGTTCACGCACACCCATGGAGTAGTTTCCACGGCCATCGAAGGACTTCGGGTTCAGACCGCGAAAATCACGAACGCGCGGGATAGCAACGTTCACGAGGCGGTCAAGGAAATCCCACATACGATCGCTACGCAGGGTCACCTTAACACCGATAGGCCATCCTTCGCGGACTTTGAAGCCAGCGATGGACTTGCGTGCCTTGGTGATGATCGGCTTCTGACCAGAAAGCATCTGGAGATCGGCAAATGCATTGTCGATCAGCTTCTTGTCAGCGGTCGCTTCACCGATGCCCATGTTCAGGGTCACCTTGGTGATACGCGGTACCTGCATCACGTTGGCGTAGCCGAACTGCTCTTTAAGCTGGGCGGCCACTTCGTTCTGATAACGTTCTTTCAAGTTCGCCATGTTGTACCCGACTCGCGTTAGGCGTCGATCAGCTTCTGAGTCGACTTAAAGATACGTACCTTAGTACCGTCTTCTTGTACCTGGATACCGACACGATCCGCCTTGCCGGTCTCCTGGTTGAAGATGGCCACGTTGGACGCGTGAATCGGAGCCTCGCGCTCGACGATACCCCCCTGAGTGCCCAGCATCGGGTTGGGCTTGGTGTGACGCTTAATCATATTCACACCGGACACGACCAGACGGTCACCCTTCAGCACTTTGCTGATGGTGCCACGCTTGCCCTTGTCCTTCCCGGCGATGACGATGACTTCATCGTCACGTTTGATCTTTTGCATATCCGCTTCCGCTCCTTACAGCACTTCGGGCGCCAGGGAAATGATCTTCATAAACTTCTCACTGCGAAGTTCACGGGTAACCGGGCCGAAGATACGGGTACCGATCGGCTGTTCGTTGGTATTATTCAACAAAACGGCCGCATTACCGTCGAAGCGGATCACGGAACCGTCATTACGACGGACACCGGCTCTGGTACGAACGACCACTGCCTTCATGACTTGGCCTTTTTTGACCTTGCCACGCGGGATAGCTTCTTTGACGGTGACCTTGATAATGTCTCCAACACGAGCATAGCGGCGGTGTGAACCGCCTAGCACCTTGATGCATTGCACCCGGCGCGCGCCACTGTTGTCGGCGACATCCAGCATTGTCTGAGTCTGAATCATCGGTTTTCTCCAAACCTAATCTAACTGCCTGGTGGGAACTGGCCTAGGGAATTAACCCTTGGCCTGTTCAACCACCTCGACCAGGGTCCAGGCTTTTTTCTTGGACAGCGGACGAGTCTCGGCGATAGAGACGGTGTCACCGGTCCGAGCCTGATTCGCCTCATCATGGGCGTGCAGCTTGGTGGAGCGTCTCAGGTACTTGCCATAGATCGGATGACGCTCACGGCGCTCGATCATGACAACGATGGATTTTTCCATCTTGTCACTCACCACTTTGCCGGTGAGTATGCGTGCTTTAGTTTCTTCGGCCATTTTACTCACCTGACTTCTGGTTGAGCACAGTCTTAACCTGAGCAATTTGGCGACGAGTCTGCTTGAGCAGGTGAACCTGGCTCAGCTGACCGGTAGCCTTCTGCATGCGCAGATTGAATTGCTCACGCAGGAGTTCAAACAACTGCTCCTGGAGCGCTTCGACTGACTTTTCACGGAGTTCCTGGGCTTTCATCACATCACCGTCCGCTTAACAAAGGTGGTGGAGATCGGCATCTTGAAAGCGGCCAGACTAAATGCTTCACGAGCCAGCTCTTCAGACACACCTTCGATCTCGTAGAGGATCTTGCCGGGCTGGATCTGAGCGACCCAATACTCGACAGAACCCTTACCTTTACCCATACGAACTTCCAACGGCTTGTTGGAAATCGGCTTGTCTGGGAAGACGCGGATCCAGATCTTACCACCACGCTTAACGTGACGGGTGATGGCACGACGGCCAGCTTCGATCTGACGGGCGGTGAGACGACCACGACCAGTGGCTTTCAGGCCAAACTCACCAAAGCTTACCTTGCTTCCGCGATGCGCCAGGCCACGGTTGCGACCTTTCTGCATCTTACGGAATTTCATACGCTTGGGCTGTAACATCGATTACCCCCTTACTTGCCTTTCTTCTTGGGTGCGGACGCGGGCTGCTTCGCCTTGGCTCGCACCTCTTCGATGCCACCGAGGATCTCGCCTTTGAAGATCCAGACCTTGACACCAATGATGCCGTAGGTGGTATGAGCTTCGAAGGTGGAGTAATCAATGTCAGCACGCAGAGTGTGAAGCGGAACGCGGCCTTCGCGGTACCATTCGGTACGGGCGATTTCGGCACCGCCGAGACGACCAGAGAGCTGAATCTTGATGCCCTTGGCGCCCAGACGCATTGCGTTCTGCACAGCACGCTTCATCGCACGACGGAACATTACACGACGCTCGAGCTGACCTGCCACATTGGCAGCAACCAGCTTGGCATCGAGTTCCGGCTTGCGAATCTCCTCGATGTTGATGTGGACGGGAACGCCCATCATCTCGGAAACTTCACGACGAAGGCGGTCGACATCTTCACCTTTCTTGCCAATCACGATGCCCGGACGGGCGGTGTGAATGGTAATACGGGCGTTGTTTGCCGGACGCTCAATACTGATGCGGCTCACGGAAGCGCTTTTCAGCCGCTCTTCCAGGAAGCTACGCACCTGCAGATCGTTGTTCAGTTTGTCGGCATAGGTAGCGCCTTCGGCGTACCAGACAGAGGTATGATCCTTGACGATACCCAGTCGGAAACCTGTCGGATTAACTTTCTGACCCATCTGGTCGTCTCCTACTTCTCGGCTACCTTGACGGTGATATGACAAGTGCGCTTCAAGATACGATCCGCACGGCCTTTGGCACGTGGCTGGATGCGCTTGAGCGTCATGCCTTCGTCGACACAGATAGTCGAGATGCGAAGCTCGTCAATGTCCATGCCGTTATTTTCTTCCGCATTTGCGATCGCGGACTGCAGAACCTTGCGAACTATCTTCGCAGCCTTCTTCGGTGAGAAAGCGAGCAGATTCAGCGCCTCGGCGACCGGCTTACCGCGCACCTGGTCAGCCACCAAACGGGCCTTCTGGGCGGATAAACGAGCGCCGCGCAGCTTAGCAGCTACTTCCATCTCTTAAATCCTCTCTGGCTTACCGTTTGGCTTTTTTATCTGCAGCGTGCCCACGGTATGTGCGGGTGGCAGCAAACTCGCCGAGCTTGTGACCGACCATTTCCTCAGAAACGAGAACCGGTACATGCTGGCGACCGTTATGGACGGCAATGGTGAGCCCGACCATGTTCGGCAGGATCATGGAA
This sequence comes from Cobetia sp. L2A1, assembly GCF_009796845.1. Taxonomy (NCBI): domain Bacteria; kingdom Pseudomonadati; phylum Pseudomonadota; class Gammaproteobacteria; order Oceanospirillales; family Halomonadaceae; genus Cobetia; species Cobetia sp. L2A1. The sequence goes on from NZ_CP047025.1 coordinate 3,929,172, forward strand.
CGACGCGACCAGGTCTTGATCGGTTTGCGGTCGTTCTTTTCCACTGCTGTCTCAACCTTCTTCAGCAGATGAAGGTCAATAAAAGGACCTTTCTTCAGTGAACGTGGCACAGCCGTTACCCCTCAATATCTGTTACTTGGCCTTACGGCGACGGACGATAAGCTTATCGGTGCGCTTGTTCTTACGAGTCTTGTGACCCTTGGTCGGGACGCCCCACGGGCTGACCGGATGACGGCCACCAGAGGTACGACCTTCACCACCACCATGCGGGTGATCGACGGGGTTCATCGCGACACCGCGAACTGTCGGGCGCACGCCTCTCCAACGCTTAGCACCGGCCTTGCCCAGCTGACGGAGGCTGTGCTCAGAGTTGCCCACTTCGCCGAGAGTTGCACGGCATTCGGACAGCACTTTGCGCATTTCGCCAGAGCGCAGACGCAGGGTAGTGTAGTTACCTTCACGTGCCACAACCTGGGCACTGGTACCAGCACTACGTGCAATCTGAGCGCCTTTGCCCGGCTTTAGCTCGACACAGTGAACGGTGGAACCCACCGGAACATTGCGCAGCGGCAGAGCGTTGCCTTTCTTGATCGGTGCGTTAACACCGGACTCGAGACGGTCGCCAACAGAGACACCCTTGGGTGCAATGATGTAACGACGTTCGCCATCGAGGTACTTCACCAGCGCAATGTTCGCGCTGCGGTTCGGATCGTATTCCAGACGCTCAACGATAGCAGCGATGCCATCCTTGTTACGCTTGAAATCTACCAAACGGTAATGGTGACGATGACCACCGCCGATGTGGCGAGTAGTGATGCGACCATTATTGTTACGACCACCGGACTTTGACTGCTTTTCAAGCAGCGGAGCGTACGCGCGACCTTTAAAAAGTTCGTCATTGACGACTTTTACCAGGTGGCGGCGACCGGCGGAGGTAGGTTTTGTCTTAACAATTGCCATGATCCGTACTCCTGCCTTACTCGGCGCCAGAGAAGTCTTCGATGGTCTCGCCGGCGGCCAGAGTTACATAGGCCTTGCGATAACCAGCGCGACGACCAACACCGCGAGCGGTGCGCTTGGTTTTGCCCTTCATGTTCAGAACCTGAACACTATTGACCTTTTTACCAAACAGCGCTTCGACGGCTTTCTTGATTTCGGGCTTTGTCGCGTCGCTGGCAACCTTGAACACGTACTGGTTGTTCTCGGCGGCGACCGCGGCCTTCTCGGTCATATGAGGACCAAGCAGGACCTTGAATACGCGTTCCTGATTCATCCCAGGTTCTCCTCGAACTTACGCAGGGCAGCGACAGTCATCAGCACCTTGTCGTAACCGACGAGGCTGACCGGGTCAGCGCCAGCGACATTGACAACGTCAACATACGGGATGTTGCGCGCAGCCAGATACAGGTTGACGTCCTGTTCTTCAGTGACGATCAACGCTTTCTCAAGGCCCAGTTCCTGGAGCTTGGCAATCAGTAGCTTGGTCTTCGGAGAATCGACGCTAATAGCATCGACCGCGACCAGGCGATCCTGACGGACCAGCTCAGACAGGATGGAACGCATGGCAGCGCGATACATCTTGCGGTTGACCTTGTGCGAGTGGTCCTGAGGACGCGCCGCAAAGGTAACACCGCCAGAACGCCACAGCGGGGAACGAATGGTACCGGCACGTGCACGACCAGTACCTTTCTGACGCCACGGCTTCTTACCACCACCGGACACGTCAGAACGGGTCTTCTGAGCCACGGTACCTTGACGTGCACCAGCCAGATAGGCGGTGACGACCTGGTGAACCAGAGCCTCGTTGAAGTCCTTACCAAAGGTGGCATCGGAGACGTCTACTGCGCCGCCTGCACCTGCAAGATTAAGATTCATCGGTTAATTCCCCTCAGCGAGCTTTCACAGCGGAACGCACGATCACTTCGCCGCCCGGAGCACCTGGAACGGCACCCTTGACCAACAGAAGATTGCGTTCTGCGTCGACGCGAACCACTTCCAGGCTCTGGACGGTGGAACGGACGTTGCCCATCTGGCCAGCCATCTTCTTACCCTTGAAGACGCGGCCCGGGGTCTGACAGTTACCGATGGAACCCGGCGCGCGGTGCGACAGTGAGTTACCGTGGGTAGCGTCTTGGGTGCGGAAGTTCCAGCGCTTAACTGCGCCCTGGAAACCTTTACCCTTGGAGGTGCCGGTCACGTCAATCTTTTGACCAGCTTCAAAGAGGGATACGGTGAGTTCGCCGCCCACTGCAGGAGCTTCATCGCCTTCGTTCAGGCGGAATTCCATTAGGGTACGGCCAGCCTCGACACCCGCCTTGGCGTACTGACCAGCAGTCGCCTTGGTTAGGTGTTTGGCTTTACGAGAGCCAGTTGTCACCTGAATGGCATTGTAGCCATCAGTCTCGAGAGACTTGATGGTCACGATGCGGTTAGGCTCAACTTCAATCACGGTAACCGGCACAGATGCGCCAGCTTCGGTGAAGACACGGGTCATCCCGGCCTTCTTACCGACTAAACCGATAGACATGTTCAGTCTCCTTTAGTGTACGGGGCTGTCACCCGCTATGGCTGCCCTTTCCAGAGCATTCCACTAGCACATTGTATGACGCCATCCCGGCGTGGCGGCTGCTGTTCCGGAATCAGTTTCGGAACGCTGGGCCGCAGTGACTAGTGAGGTATCAGTCAACCTTGATCTGGACGTCTACACCGGCGGCCAGGTCAAGCTTCATCAGCGCGTCGACAGTCTTCTCTGTCGGCTCGACGATGTCGAGAACGCGCTTGTGGGTACGAATCTCATACTGGTCGCGTGCGTCTTTGTTGACGTGCGGAGAGACCAGGATGGTGTAACGCTCGCGACGGGTCGGCAGCGGGATCGGGCCACGAACCTGAGCACCGGTACGCTTTGCAGTTTCAACAATCTCTGCAGAGGACTGGTCGATCAGACGGTGGTCGAATGCTTTCAACCGGATGCGAATCTTCTGGTTTTGCATTGCCCAAAACTCCAATGGATGTCGACGGCGTAGGCCGTCACCCACGCATTCAAAGGATGCGCATTATAGGCAGACTGACATCAGGTGTCAAACATGCGAGAAAAGGGGGCCCTTTCGAGGGCCCCCTTCTGTGTCAGGCAAGGAGGACCTTACTCGACAATCTTGGCCACGACGCCAGCGCCGACGGTACGACCGCCTTCACGAATAGCGAAACGTAGACCATCTTCCATCGCGATCGGAGCGATCAAAGAGATAACCATCTGGACGTTGTCGCCCGGCATGACCATCTCGACGCCTTCCGGCAGTTCACAAGTACCAGTGATATCGGTGGTACGGAAGTAGAACTGCGGGCGATAGCCTTTGAAGAACGGAGTGTGACGTCCGCCTTCTTCCTTGGACAGGATGTAGACTTCGGCTTCGAACTTGGTGTGCGGCTTGATGGTGCCCGGCTTGGCCAGAACCTGGCCACGCTCGACGTCATCACGCTTGGTACCGCGAAGCAGGGCGCCGACGTTTTCGCCAGCACGACCTTCGTCCAACAGCTTGCGGAACATCTCGACACCGGTAACGGTAGTCTTGGTAGTGTCACGCACGCCGATGATCTCGATCTCTTCGCCAGTCTTGACCAGACCACGCTCGATACGGCCAGTAACAACAGTACCGCGACCAGAGATGGAGAAGACGTCTTCGATCGGCATCAGGAACGGCTGATCAATAGCACGCTCCGGCTCCGGGATGTAGTCATCCAGAGCCTTGATCAGGTTGGCAACGGCGGTAGTACCCATGCCGTTGTCATCCTTGCCTTCCAGAGCCATCAGGGCAGAGCCGATGATGATCGGAGTATCGTCGCCCGGGAAGTCGTACTGGCTCAGAAGTTCACGAACTTCCATCTCGACCAGCTCAAGCAGCTCCTCGTCATCGACCATGTCTGCCTTGTTCAGGAAGACAACGATGTACGGGACACCGACCTGACGGGACAGCAGGATGTGCTCGCGAGTCTGCGGCATCGGGCCGTCTGCGGCAGAACATACCAGGATAGCGCCATCCATCTGCGCAGCACCGGTGATCATGTTCTTGACGTAGTCAGCGTGTCCCGGGCAGTCGACGTGCGCGTAGTGACGCACTTCAGACTGGTATTCAACGTGAGCTGTGGAGATGGTGATACCACGCTCACGCTCTTCCGGGGCGTTATCGATGGAGTCAAACGCACGCGCGTCACCACCGAAAACCTCTGCAGAGACGCGAGTCAGAGCCGCAGTCAGAGTGGTCTTGCCGTGATCGACGTGACCAATGGTGCCGACGTTGACGTGCGGCTTCGAACGCTCAAATTTTTCCTTAGCCACTGCTATAACCTCTTTCGTTAGCTAATCGGTTACTTCTGATTGATGACGGCTTCGACGATGCTGTTCGGCGCTTCGTCGTATTTCGCAAACTCCATGGAGTAGCTTGCGCGGCCCTGGGTCTGTGAGCGTAGATCGGTTGCATAACCGAACATCTCACCCAGCGGCACCAGTGCATTGATGATCTTACCAGTGGAAGAGTCATCCATGCCCTGAACGAGACCACGACGACGGTTCAGATCGCCCATGACGTCACCCATGAAATCTTCAGGTGTGACGACTTCGACTTTCATGAGCGGCTCAAGCAGCACAGCACCCGCTTTCGGGGCGCCCGCCTTGATTGCCATGGAAGAGGCAACCTTGAACGCAGTCTCGTTAGAGTCGACGTCGTGGTAGGAACCATCGAACAGCGTTACCTTGACGTCAATCATCGGATAGCCGGCGATGACACCATTTTTGAGCTGCTCAGCGGCGCCCTTCTCGACGGCAGGCACGTATTCCTTCGGAACCGCACCACCGACGACCTCGGACACGAACTTGAAGGTCATTTCCTCGTCGTCGCCCTTGTCCTCTGCAGTCAGAGGCTCAATGCGAAGCCAGACGTGACCAAACTGACCACGACCGCCGGACTGACGAACAAACTTACCTTCCTGCTCGACCTTGGTACGGATGGTTTCACGATAAGCCACCTGCGGCTTGCCGATGTTAGCTTCAACATTGAACTCGCGACGCATACGGTCAACGAGGATGTCCAAGTGAAGCTCACCCATGCCAGAGATAATCGTCTGACCTGACTCTTCGTCAGTCTCGACACGGAACGACGGATCTTCCTGAGCAAGCTTGCCCAGTGCAACACCCATCTTTTCCTGGTCAGCCTTGGATTTCGGCTCAACAGCAACAGAAATCACCGGCTCCGGGAATTCCATACGCTCAAGGACGATCTTGTTGTCCGGATCACACAGGGTATCCCCGGTGGTCACGTCTTTCAGACCGATGCACGCGGCGATATCACCAGCGTACACTTCCTTGATCTCCTCGCGAGAGTTAGCGTGCATCTGGACGATACGCCCAACACGCTCCTTCTTGCTCTTGACGGAGTTGAAGACGCCGTCACCAGACTTCAGCACGCCGGAATAGACGCGAATGAAGGTCAGAGTACCCACGAACGGATCGGTGGCAATCTTGAACGCAAGCGCCGCGAACGGTGCATTGTCGTCTGCTTCACGTGTCTCGATAGTGCCGTCTTTGTCGTCAAGCTCACCTTCGATGGCTTTGACTTCAAGCGGAGACGGCATGTATTCGATGACCGCATCCAAAACAGCCTGGACACCCTTGTTCTTGAAAGCAGAACCACAGGTCACGAGGCAGATTTCGTTAGCCAGGGTGCGCTGACGCAGCGCGGCCTTGACTTCTTCCTCGGTGAGTTCGCCTTCTTCAAGGTACTTGTCCATCAGCTCTTCAGACGCTTCAGCAGCAGCCTCAAGCATATGCTCACGCCATTCAGCAGCTGTTTCTTGCAGATCAGCCGGAATGTCGATCAGCTCATGGTTCATGCCGTGGTTGTCTTCGTTCCAGACGATCGCCTTCATCTTGAGAAGATCGATAACGCCCTTGAACTCTTCTTCTGCGCCCCAGTTGATCTGGATCGGCACAGCGTTGGCACCCAGACGCTTGCGCACCTGGTCAACAACCATGAAGAAGTCTGCGCCAGCACGGTCCATCTTGTTGACGAAGATCAGACGCGGCACTTCATAACGGTTAGCCTGACGCCAGACAGTTTCTGTCTGCGGCTGGACACCGGAAGAAGCACACAGCACAACGACCGCGCCATCGAGAACACGCAGTGAACGCTCGACTTCAACAGTGAAGTCAACGTGCCCCGGAGTATCAATGATATTGATGCGGTGCTCGTCGAACTGCTTGTTCATGCCCTGCCAGAAGCAGGTGGTCGCCGCAGAGGTGATCGTGATGCCACGTTCCTGCTCTTGCTCCATCCAGTCCATGGTGGCTGCGCCATCGTGGACTTCGCCGACCTTGTGAGACAGGCCAGTATAGAACAAGACACGCTCGGTAGTAGTCGTCTTACCGGCGTCAACGTGAGCCACGATACCGATATTGCGGTAACGCTTAAGTGGAGTCTTGCGTGCCACGGTGAGTATCCCCGTTGTTTAGAAGCGGTAGTGGGAGAAGGCCTTGTTGGCTTCCGCCATGCGATGCACGTCTTCACGCTTCTTCACAGCAGAACCCTTGCCTTCAGCGGCATCCAGGATCTCACCAGAGAGACGCTGCACCATGGTCTTTTCGCCGCGCTTGCGCGCAGCGTCCACCAGCCAGCGCATGGCAAGCGCATGACGGCGGGAAGGACGAACTTCGACCGGCACCTGGTAAGTTGCACCACCGACACGACGGGATTTCACTTCAACCATCGGCTGAATGGCTTCCAGCGCCTTGTCGAAGAGGTCCAGCGGGTCTTCATTGGAGCGTTCGGCAACGCGATCGAGGGCACCATAAACGATGCGCTCGGCAACAGATTTCTTGCCGCTGAACATCAAGTGGTTCATGAACTTGGCCAGGCGCTCGCTTCCGAACTTAGGATCCGGGAGAATTTCGCGCTTAGCTGCTACACGTCTTCTAGGCATGATAAGCCCTCAGTAGAAGGGTCCTTCAGGTAAACCCGGGATGCTTCGCGATAGACGCGACGCCCGACCTTACTCTTATCAGACCGATATTAAACTTTGATTTAGACTTTCGGGCGCTTGGCGCCGTACTTGGAACGACCTTGCTTACGACCTTGCACGCCAGAGGTATCCAGTGCACCACGAACTGTGTGGTAACGGACACCCGGCAAATCCTTCACACGACCGCCACGGATCAGAACAACAGAGTGTTCCTGAAGGTTGTGACCTTCACCGCCGATGTACGAAGTGACTTCGAAGCCGTTGGTCAGACGAACGCGGCAAACCTTACGGAGTGCGGAGTTCGGCTTCTTCGGGGTAGTAGTGTATACACGAGTACACACGCCACGCTTCTGCGGACATGCCTGCAGCGCAGGGACGTCGCTTTTCGTGACCTGACGCTTGCGCGGCTTGCGCACGAGCTGGTTAACGGTTGCCATTTGCTTGCTCCAATGGGTTGTACTGCCTTCCAACAGCAAGACAGGATTTACCCGCCCTACTGTTAAAGGCTGCATATTCTAGGGCTTGGGCCACAAGGGCGTCAACCCCGCCGTCAGAGACGGCGGGGTTGCAAGACCTCAGAGGTCGTCGTCGTCCGCGTCGAGCGCAGTGAGCTGGGCACCCAGCTCTTGCTCAACGTCCTGTGCCGACGGGGCCGGTGCGAGCGGAAGGCCATCACGACGGCGGCGACGCTCGTCGTGGTAAGCCAAGCCAGTACCCGCCGGAATCAGGCGACCGACCACGACGTTCTCCTTCAAACCACGGAGATAGTCGCGCTTGCCGGTAACAGCCGCTTCGGTCAGAACTCGCGTGGTTTCCTGGAAGGACGCCGCGGAGATGAACGATTCGGTTGCCAGACTCGCCTTGGTGATACCGAGCAGGATGCGATCGAACTTGGCCAAGAACTTGCCATCGGCCTCGAGACGCAAATTTTGCTCAACGACACGGGCGTATTCCACCTGGTCGCCGGTGATGAAGGTGGAATCACCAGAGTCAGTAATCTCTACCTTACGCAGCATCTGACGCACGATAACTTCAATGTGCTTATCGTTGATGCCAACACCCTGGAGGCGATAGACCTCCTGGACCTCGGTAGTGATGTACTTGGTCATTTCCGCAACACCCAGCAGACGCAGAATATCGTGCGCATTGCTTGGGCCATCGGAAATGACTTCGCCCTTCTCGACCGTTTCCCCTTCGAAGACGCTGATTTGACGCCATTTCGGGATCAACAGTTCGAACGGATCACCTTCAGTCGGGGTGATGGTCAGACGACGCTTGCCCTTGGTTTCCTTGCCGAAGGTCACAGTACCGGAGATCTCGGCAAGAATAGCCGGTTCCTTCGGACGACGAGCTTCAAACAAATCGGCAACGCGCGGCAAACCACCGGTGATGTCCTTGTTACTGGTCGCTTCCATCGGGATACGTGCGATGACGTCACCGACACCGACAGTCGCGCCATTCTCCGCGGAGACAATAGCATTACCCGGCAGGAGGTACTGTACCGGCGTATTGGAGCCCGGCAGAGTCACGTGCTGACCACTGGCATCCACCAGCATGATCATCGGACGCTTGTCACGAGCCGCAGACGGGCGTGAGGCGCTTTCGATGATCTCGATGAAGGACAAGCCTGTCATCTCATCAGTGGTACGGTTGATGGTCTGACCATCATCCATATCAGTGAACTGCACCTGACCCGCGACTTCCGCGACAATCGGGTGGGTGTGCGGATCCCACTTGGCAACAGACTGACCGGAAGCAACCGGATCGCCATCACGTATGGAAAGTTCAGCACCATACGGCAGCTTATAGAATTCACGCTCACGACCGTGATCATCTGCCACAGCCAAGGCGCTGGAACGCGACACGACAATCAGCTTGCCATCAGCACGTTCAACCGACTTGATGTTATGCAGACGTACCTTGCCACCATGCTTGACCTGCACACTATCCACTGCAGAGGCCCGCGACGCGGCACCACCGATGTGGAAGGTACGCATGGTCAGCTGGGTGCCGGGCTCACCGATGGACTGTGCCGCGATGACACCAATAGCCTCACCGACGTTGACTTGATGGCCTCGCGCCAGGTCGCGCCCGTAACAGGCCGCACAGACACCATGCACGGTTTCACAACCGATGGTGGTACGCACGATGATCTCGTCGACACCCATGGTATCGAGCTGTGCACACCAGGCTTCATCCAGCAGCGTGCCGCGCGCAATCAACACGTCGTCAGACGCCGGATCAATGACATCCTGTGCCACGACACGCCCCAACACACGCTGGGACAGCGGGACGATGATGTCGCCACCCTCGATGACCGGGTGCAGAATCAAGCCTTCCTGAGTACCACAATCGACTTCGGTGATGACCAGATCCTGGGCAACATCAACCAGACGACGCGTCAGGTAACCGGAGTTGGCGGTCTTCAGAGCCGTATCCGCCAGACCCTTACGGGCACCGTGAGTCGAGATGAAGTACTGGAGTACGTTCAAACCTTCACGGAAGTTGGCGGTGATCGGCGTCTCGATGATCGAGCCATCCGGCTTGGCCATCAGGCCACGCATACCGGCTAGCTGACGGATCTGCGCAGCAGAACCACGTGCACCGGAGTCAGCCATGATGAAGACGCTGTTGAAGGAGTCCTGCTCCAGCGGCTTGCCATCTTCGCCGTAGACCACTTCGCCTTTCCAGTTGATGACGGTCTCTTTCGAGATACCGGCCATCATCTCTTTGGCAACGCGATCGTTGGCACGGGCCCAGATATCGATGACCTTGTTATATTTCTCACCCGCGGTCACAAGACCTGAGGAGAACTGGTTCTCGATTTCTTTCACTTCGTCTTCAGCTGCGTCGATGATGACCTTCTTCGCGTCCGGGATGACGAAGTCATTGACACCGATGGAGGCGCCAGACCACGTCGCAAGACGGAAGCCGGTATACATCAGCTGATCGGCAAAGATCACGGTGTCTTTCAGACCCACGCGACGATATGCCTCGTTGATCAGTCCAGAGATGGCCTTCTTCTTCATCACCTGGTTGATCAGCTCAAACGGCATGCCTTTCGGCAGGATGCGGAACAACAGCGCCCGTCCGACAGTGGTGTCATGCAAGGAAGTCTTCTCGTACAGCTCACCGGACTCGTCGTCCTTGAGCGTTTCGGTCAGACGTACCTTGACCATCGCGTGCAGGTGAGCATTGTGAGTGCCAAAGGCACGCTCAACTTCACCCAGATTCGCGAAGGCCATGCCCTCACCCTTGGCACCGATCTTCTCGCGGGTCATGTAGTACAGACCCAGCACGACGTCCTGAGACGGCACGATGATCGGCTCGCCGTTGGCCGGCGACAGCACGTTGTTGGTCGACATCATCAGCGCACGCGATTCCAGCTGAGCTTCCAGCGTCAGCGGTACGTGAACAGCCATCTGGTCACCATCAAAGTCGGCGTTGTATGCAGCGCAGACTAGCGGGTGAAGCTGGATGGCCTTGCCTTCGATCAGCAGCGGCTCGAACGCCTGGATACCCAGACGGTGCAGTGTCGGAGCGCGGTTCAACAGCACCGGATGCTCACGAATGACGTCAGCGAGGAAGTCCCATACTTCGGGCGCTTCACGCTCGACCATCTTCTTGGCAGCCTTGATGGTGCTGGCATGACCTGATGCTTGCAGCTTGGCATAGATGAACGGCTTGAACAGCTCGAGTGCCATCTTCTTCGGCAGACCGCACTGGTGCAGACGCAGAGTCGGGCCGACAGTGATGACGGAACGACCAGAGTAATCGACGCGCTTGCCCAGCAAGTTCTGACGGAAACGCCCCTGCTTGCCTTTGATCATGTCAGCAAGCGACTTCAGCGGACGCTTGTTGGAACCGGTGATGGCACGACCGCGACGACCATTGTCGAGCAGAGCATCCACGGATTCCTGCAGCATGCGCTTCTCGTTGCGCACGATGATATCCGGCGCATTGAGGTCGAGCAGACGCTTGAGACGGTTGTTACGGTTGATCACCCGACGATACAGATCGTTGAGATCCGACGTCGCGAAGCGGCCACCGTCCAGCGGCACCAGCGGACGCAAGTCCGGCGGCAGCACTGGCAGTACTTCCATGATCATCCAGCCCGGCTTGTTGCCGGAATAGTAGAAGGCTTCCAGCAGCTTGAGGCGCTTGGAAAGCTTCTTGATCTTGGTCTCGGAGTTGGTCTGCGGGATCTCTTCACGCAGACGCTCGACTTCTTCTTCGAGCTCGATATCTTCGAGCAACGCCTTGATCGCTTCGGCACCCATGCGGGCATCGAAGTCATCGCCGAATTCTTCCAGCGCTTCGAAGTATTGCTCATCGTTGAGCAGATGACCCTTTTCAAGAGTCGTCATGCCCGGATCGATGACCACGAAGCTCTCGAAATACAGCACGCGTTCGATATCACGCAACGTCATATCAAGTAGCATGCCGATACGGGACGGCAGTGATTTCAGAAACCAGATATGCGCGACCGGGCTTGCCAGTTCGATGTGAGCCATACGCTCACGACGCACTGCCGCCTTGGTCACTTCTACGCCACACTTTTCACAGATGATGCCGCGATGCTTCATCCGCTTGTACTTGCCACACAGGCACTCGTAGTCCTTTACCGGGCCAAAGATCTTGGCACAGAAAAGACCATCACGTTCCGGCTTGAATGTCCGGTAATTGATGGTTTCAGGCTTTTTCACTTCACCAAAAGACCACGAGCGAATCATGTCCGGTGACGCCAAGGTAATCTTGATAGCGTCGAATTCTTCGGACTGCGCCTGTGATTTGAGAACTTTCACCAAATCTTTCATGGGTCGCTCCGCTGCGGAGTTGTCATGGGCAAAGCCTGGCTGCTGACACCAGGCTTTGCGGACCGTCAAACTTGTGGCTTTTCGGCGTCAGCCTTCCAGCTCCATGTCGATACCCAGCGAGCGGATTTCCTTCACCAGCACGTTGAAGGATTCGGGCATGCCCGCTTGCATAGTGTGATCGCCATCTACGATGCTCTTGTACATCTTGGTACGGCCTTCCACATCATCGGACTTGACCGTGAGCATCTCCTGGAGGGTGTAGGCAGCGCCATACGCCTCGAGGGCCCAGACCTCCATCTCACCGAAGCGCTGACCACCGAACTGCGCCTTACCACCCAGCGGCTGCTGCGTGACGAGGGAGTAGGAGCCGGTAGAACGCGCATGCATCTTGTCATCCACCAAGTGGTTGAGCTTGAGCATGTACATGTAACCGACGGTCACCTTGCGATCGAACTTCTCGCCGGTGCGGCCATCGTAGAGATCCATCTGACCGGATTCCGGGATGCCTGCCAACGTGAGCAGCTGCTTGATCTCATGCTCCTTGGCACCATCGAAGACCGGCGTTGCCATCGGCACACCTTTCTTCAGGTTATGAGCCATGGAGATGATTTCATCATCGCTTAGCACGGACAGGTCTTCCTGACGGCCACCGACAGTATTGTAAACCTTGTCGAGGAACTCACGGATCTGCTTGACCTGCTCGGCACGTTCTTCGCGCAGCATGTGCTCAATCTTCACACCGAGACCACGCGCAGCCATGCCGAGGTGAGTCTCGAGGATCTGACCAACGTTCATGCGCGACGGCACACCCAACGGATTCAGAACCACGTCAACCGATTCGCCAGAATCATCAAACGGCATGTCTTCTACCGGCATGATTGCGGAGATGACACCCTTGTTACCGTGACGACCAGCCATCTTGTCACCCGGCTGGATACGACGCTTCACGGCGACATATACCTTGACGATCTTGAGTACGCCTGGCGCCAGATCATCACCCTGAGTGAGCTTGCGCTTCTTGTCTTCAAAACGCTCATCCATCTCACGACGACGAATCTCGAGCTGCTCATCGGACTGAGCAAGCAATTCGTTGAGCGCTTCATCCTGCAGACGCAGTTTGAACCACTCCTGACGCGGCAGGGACTCCAGATAGTCATCAGTCAGTACGTCGCCCTTCTTGAGCTTCGGTCCACCGTTGACTGCCTGACCCATCAAGTTGCGCTGCATACGCTCGAAGGTCGCCTCTTCCGCAATGCGGTAGGTTTCCTGCAGGTCCTTACGGACCTCAGCGAGCTGCATCTGCTCGATGGACAGTGCACGCGCATCTTTCTCGACGCCATCACGGGTGAAGACTTGAACGTCAATGACGGTCGCCTTCATGCCGGTCGGGGCGCGCAGAGAGGTGTCTTTGACGTCAGACGCCTTCTCACCAAAGATGGCACGTAAGAGCTTCTCTTCCGGTGTCAGCTGGGTCTCACCTTTCGGTGTGACCTTGCCGACCAGAATATCGCCCGGGTTCAGCTCGGCACCGATGTAGACAACCCCCGACTCGTCCAGCTTGGAGAGTGCAGATTCGCCGACATTCGGAATATCGGACGTGATTTCTTCCGGCCCGAGCTTGGTGTCACGTGCGACACAGGTCAGTTCCTGGATGTGGATCGTGGTAAAGCGATCTTCCTGCACCACCCGCTCCGAGAACAGGATGGAATCCTCGAAGTTGAAGCCATTCCAAGGCATGAACGCCAGACGCATGTTCTGACCCAGCGCCAGGTCACCCATGTCGACGGACGGACCGTCGGCAAGGATATCGCCGATAGCAACTTCGTCACCCGGACGCACGATCGGGCGCTGGTTCTGACAGGTATTCTGGTTCGAGCGCACGTATTTGGTCAGGTTGTAGATATCAACGCCGGCTTCACCGCCGATGATTTCTTCTTCCCGCACACGTACCACGATGCGCTTGGCATCGACAGAATCGATGAGACCACCACGGCGTGCCACGGCACAGACACCGGAGTCACGTGCAACGAAGCGCTCCATGCCAGTACCGACGAGCGGCTTGTCAGCACGCAGGGTCGGAACGGCCTGACGCTGCATGTTCGCACCCATCAAGGCACGGTTGGCATCATCGTGCTCGAGGAACGGAATCAATGCTGCAGCGACAGAGACGACCTGACGCGGAGATACATCCATCATGGTCACTTTTCCCGGTGCCATGAAGGTGGTCTCACCGCGGTGACGCACCTGAACCAGGGCATCTACCAATCGGTTATTCTCGTCGACAGTCGCAGAGGCCTGGGCGATGATGAAATCGCCTTCCTCAATTGCTGACAGATCAACGACATCGTCAGTGACCTGACAATCCACGACCTTGCGGTACGGCGTCTCGAGGAAGCCATAGCTATTGGTCTTGGAGTAGGTCGCCAACGAGTTGATCAGACCGATGTTCGGGCCTTCAGGTGTTTCGATCGGGCACAGACGACCGTAGTGCGTGGCGTGTACGTCACGAACTTCAAAGCCGGCGCGCTCACGAGTCAAACCACCCGGGCCGAGCGCTGAGACACGACGCTTGTGCGTCACCTCAGACAACGGATTGTTCTGATCCATGAACTGGGAAAGCTGGCTAGAACCGAAGAATTCTTTCACCGCTGCCGCAACCGGCTTGGCGTTGATGAGATCCTGCGGCATCAGGCCTTCGCTCTCCGCCATGGAAAGACGTTCCTTGACCGCACGCTCGACACGCACCAGACCGACACGGAACTGGTTCTCCGCCATTTCGCCCACAGAGCGAATACGACGGTTACCCAGGTGGTCAATGTCATCGACATCGCCATTGCCGTTACGGATACTGATCAGCTCTTGCATGACCGTCAGAATATCGTCCTGGCCCAATACACCGCTGCCAGTGTCGGTTTCACGACGCAGACGACGGTTGAACTTCATACGACCCACGCCCGACAAGTCGTAGCGGTCTTCGTTGAAGAACAAATTCTGGAACAAGGATTCTGCAGCGTCCTTCGTGGGCGGCTCGCCCGGACGCATCATGCGATAAATCTCGACCAGTGCTTCAAGCTGATTGCGCGTGCCATCCAGCTTCAGCGTGTCGGAAACAAACGGGCCGCAATCCAGATCATTGGTGTAGATGACCTCGAACTGAGTGATCTTGGCCTGAGCCATTTTCTCCAACAGTTCCGGGGTAATCTCGCTGTTGCTTTCGCATATCAGCTCACCAGTGGCCGAATCAACCTGATCCTTGGCCAGCACCTTGCCGTACAGATAGTCCATCGGCACTTCAAGATGCTTGAGGCCGGAGGATTCTATCTGTCGGATGTGCTTCTGGGTGATACGACGACCTTCCTCTACGATCACACTGCCATCGTTATCCTTGATATCGAAGGCGGCTGTCTCGCCACGTAGGCGCGACGGCACAAGCTCAACGGAGAAACCGCTGCGCTCGATGTTGTACATCGTGGTATCGAAGAAGGCACCGAGAATCTCTTCGCTGGTCATGCCCATGGCACGCAACAGCACAGAGGCCGGCAGCTTACGACGACGGTCGATACGGACGTAGACGTTGTCCTTCGGATCAAACTCGAAGTCCAACCAGGAACCGCGGTAAGGAATCACACGTGCCGAGTACAACAGCTTACCGGACGAGTGGCTCTTGCCCTTGTCATGGTCGAAGAACACACCCGGCGAGCGGTGTAGCTGAGACACGATGACGCGTTCGGTACCATTGATAACGAAGGTACCGTTCTCTGTCATCAGGGGGATTTCCCCCATGTAGACTTCCTGCTCCTTGATGTCCTTGATCGCCTTGTTTGACGATTCTTTGTCATAGATCATCAGGCGCACTTTCACGCGCAGCGGTGCAGAGTAAGTGACTCCGCGCAGCTGACATTCCTTGACGTCGAACGCCGGCGTACCAAAGCGGTAGCTGACATACTCGAGCGCTGCGTTGCCAGAGAAGCTGGCAATCGGGAACACGGACTTGAAGGCAGCGTGAAGGCCGACTTCCAGGCGCTGTTCTGGCGCCCTGTCCTGCTGGAGAAAGTCGTGGTAGGAATCAAGCTGGATGGCCAGCAGGTAAGGCACATCCATCACTTGGGGCAGTTTGCCAAAATCCTTGCGGATGCGTTTTTTCTCAGTGTATGAGTAAGCCATCTGTATTCCCCAGCTTGTTCACCTTGGGTGACCGATGCGTGGTCGGCTCATCCTGATGGCGCGGCGATGTCCATCAGGCGCGGACGGCAAGCCTCCCTTGCGGGCTGGCTCGCCGTCATAATTCGTCTTGCAACAGAAAAAGGCTGGCGGCGGAGTCAGTCCGCCACCAGCCTGGAAGCTTACGCAGCGTGCGCAGCTTGGAACACGTGTTACTTGAGTTCCACGGACGCGCCAGCTTCTTCCAACTTCTTCTTCGCCGCTTCAGCGTCGTCTTTGCTCAGGGCTTCTTTCACAGTAGCCGGTGCAGCATCGACAGTTGCCTTGGCTTCTTTCAGACCCAGACCAGTCAGCTCACGAACAGCCTTGATGACGTTAACTTTCTTGTCACCAGCAGCAGTCAGAATGACGTCGAATTCAGTCTGTTCTTCAACAACTTCAGCAGCAGCCGGGCCAGCAGCGACGGCGGCAGCGGCAGAAACGCCGAATTTCTCTTCCATTGCTTCGATCAGCTCAGCCACTTCCATGACGGTCATGTCAGCGACGGCGTTGATGATGTCTTCTTTGGTCAGTGCCATTTTAGCAATCCTAAACTTTGCGGAGCAAAGATGCTCAGTCAAACGGAAATCGATTCAGGCTGCACGAGACAGCCAGGAGGAAGAAGCGCAGCTTACGCGGCGGCTTCGGCTTCCTGCTTCTGATCGCGCAGTGCTGCGATAGTACGGACCAGCTTGCCTGCAGAAGCTTCCTTCATAACAGACAACAGCTTGGACAGTGCTTCATCGCGAGTCGGCAGAGATGCCAGACGGTCGATGTTCGCCGCCGGGATGAACTCGCCTTCGTAGGCTAATGCCTTGACTTCGAATGCCTCGACTTTCTTGGCAAATTCCTTGAACAAACGAGCGCCAGCGCCCGGGTGTTCCATGGAGAATGCAAGCAGTGTCGGGCCGACGAAGGACTCATTCAGCACCTCATAAGAGGTGCCGGACAGCGCGCGACGAGCTAGCGTGTTGCGAACAACACGTAGCTGGACGCCCGCTTCGCGGCACTGTTTACGCAATTCGGTCATTGCGCCAACAGAAACACCACGAGAGTCGGCAGCGACTACGGAGAGAGCACCCTTGGCGGTTTCGCTGACCTCAGCAACAATTGCCTTCTTGTCTTCGAGACCTAAAGCCACGGTGTTGACTCCATTTCGTGCCAGGGAACGAATTCCCTAGTGGTTTACCATCTCTCTCACCTGTAATGCGCGGGAGAGTCTTGGATGATGGTTGCCACCAGCAAGGCTGGGACACCATCTGCGCAGGCTACGAGCAATGCAAGCATCACCTCGCGATTAAGCTAGCCTTGATACCAGAGCAACAACGCTAGCACCTGCGGTCTTTGACGGCGCCCCGCGGCTGAGCACGGGGACCGCAAAGTGAAACATTCTGTGACTGCCTTACGCGTACTTGGCGTGATCGACGGTCAGACCCGGGCCCATGGTGCTGGACAGGGAAATCTTCTTCAGGTAGATACCCTTGGAAGTGCTCGGCTTGAGCTTCTTGACTTCGGCGACCAGAGCGTCAATGTTACCCTGAATGGAGTCAGCACTGAAGTCGGTCTTGCCGATACCGGCATGAATGATGCCGTTTTTGTCGGTGCGGAAACGCACCTGGCCAGCCTTGGCATTCTTGACGGCAGTTGCGACGTCCGGCGTCACAGTACCGACTTTCGGGTTCGGCATCAGGCCACGCGGACCAAGAATCTGACCCAGCTGACCGACAACGCGCATGGCATCCGGAGAAGCGATGACGACGTCAAAATCCATCACGCCCTTCTTGACCTGCTCTGCGAGGTCATCCATACCGACGATATCTGCACCGGCTGCTTTCGCTGCTTCAGCGTTGGCACCCTGGGTGAAGACAGCAACACGCACTTCGTTACCAGTGCCGTTAGGCATGACGGTAGCGCCGCGAACGACCTGATCGGATTTACGCGGGTCAACACCCAGGTTCAGAGCAACTTCGATAGTTTCTTTGAACTTGACAGTAGACAGCTCGGAGAGCAGAGCAACAGCTTCTTCGACGCTGTAGACCTTGCCAGCTTCAACTTTCTCGTTGATCGCTTGGGCGCGCTTTGAAATTTTAGCCATGATCAAAGACCCTCCACGTTCAGGCCCATACTACGGGCAGTACCAGCGATAGTACGAACAGCAGCATCCAGATTGGAAGCTGTCAGGTCCGGCTCTTTAGTGGTCGCAATCTCTTCCAGCTGAGCGCGAGTCACAGTACCGACCTTCTTCTTGTTCGGCTCACCAGAACCAGACTTGATGCCAGCAGCTTTCAGCAACAGGACGGCGGCAGGCGGCGTCTTGGTGACGAAAGTGAAGCTACGATCAGAATAGACGGTGATCACGACAGGAGTCGGCAGACCGACTTCGATGTTCTGGGTAGCGGCGTTGAACGCTTTACAGAACTCCATGATGTTCACACCGTGCTGACCGAGGGCAGGACCTACGGGCGGGCTCGGATTTGCTTTACCGGCTGCAACCTGCAGCTTGATGTAAGCATTGACTTTCTTAGCCATGATAAGACTCCAGTATGGGTGGTAGCGCCTTGCGGCTCCCCGTAAAACCGGGCCGCCTCAGGCGACCCGTCATGTTGCCGCGATGCTTCGACTCAAAAAGAAATACGGATCCGAAGATCAGTCTTTCTCGACCTGAGAGAACTCGAGCTCCACTGGCGTAGCACGACCGAAGATCAGCACGCTGACCTGCAGCCGGCTTTTTTCATAATTCACTTCCTCGACAACCCCGTTGAAATCTGCAAACGGACCGTCGGTGACGCGAACTGTTTCGCCCGGCTCGAAGAGCGTCTTCGGCCGCGGCTTGTCGGTACCATCCTGCACGCGCTGCAGCATGGCATCCGCTTCTTTCTGGGTGATTGCTGCCGGCTTTTCCGGAGTACCACCAATGAACCCCATGACGCGTGGGGTTTCGTTCACCATGTGCCAGGACTGATCATTCATTTCCATTTCGATCAGCACATAGCCAGGGTAGAACTTGCGCTCGCTCTTGCGGCGCTTGCCGTCACGCATCTCGACGATTTCTTCGACAGGCACCAGAATTTCACCGAAGTGATCTTCCATGGCATAAAGCTTCACGCGTTCAGTCAGTGAACGCAGCACCTGTTTTTCGAAACCGGAATAGGCGTGTATGACATACCAACGCTTGGACATGGAAACTCCGTTAACTGACGATGCCGGACATCAGCCAGCCGAGGGTGGTATCGATGAGCCATAGCAACAGGCCCACGATCAGCACGGCACCCAGCACGATGGCAGTTGTCTGGACAGTTTCCTGTCGGGTCGGCCAAACGACGCGCTGGATCTCGCGGCGCGCACTACTCGCCAGCTCAACAACATCACGACCTTTGTTGGTAGTGATAGCCAACGCAGCCGCTGCAACGCCAAGCACGACGACGCCAAGCACGCGATAAAGCAGCGCTTGGTCAGCAAAATAGGCGTTACCGGCAACAGCCAGCACAAGAAGAATGACGACGACTGACCACTTGAATCCGTCGTGGCGCGCTTCCTGCACCTCGGCGTTCTGTTTCATCAAAAGAGACTCCTCAAGGGTGCAGCGATCGCTAGAATCGAGAATCGGTAAGAAGTCGATACCATCCTGGGGAAGGATGGCAGGCCAGGAGGGAATCGAACCCCCAACCTGCGGTTTTGGAGACCGCTGCTCTGCCAATTGAGCTACTGGCCTGTAACACTTGCGTGTTCCAGAGACTAAAAACAAGGCTGAATGAACAGCGGGCGCCATCATAGCTGAGACAACCCAAACTGACAAGCCTTATCTTTGACCGTGACCTGGGAGGTCGCCGGAAACGAAAAATACGAGCCAAACAGCGACTCGCCTCTTGCGTTGTATGGAGCTCGTGGGCGGATTTGAACCGCCGACCTCACCCTTACCAAGGGTGTGCTCTACCCCTGAGCTACACGAGCAAAACCTTGCATCACTCTCGCACCGCGAGATGAACTGGAGCGGGCAGCGGGAATCGAACCCGCGTCATCAGCTTGGAAGGCTGAGGTTCTACCATTAAACTATGCCCGCTTTCCAACTTTTACTGCCCTGACGCGCAAGGCGTCACAAGCGAATCTGGTGGTGGGGGAAGGATTCGAACCTTCGAAGCTTTCGCGGCAGATTTACAGTCTGCTCCCTTTGGCCACTCGGGAACCCCACCTTTCTATGGCGACAAATCTTACGTCGCTTGCGATACACTGTCAAGTGCTTGATTTTATTTCACTTCAAGCGCTTGAGGGAATTTATCGCCTCAGAACGGGGCGTAGTATGTCAAAGCATCTGAGACAGTGCAAGCCCCGAGCGAATTTTTTCCAGATCAGCCACTCGTGGCAATTCTGGCGCCCCTGAAAGGCGCCCTGCTCGCTCTGCTGCGGTCAACGGATACAGTGCCTCCAGGCCCGCATAGACCATGTCTGGCCACAAGGCATGCGGCATACGCAATCCTCGCGCGACGACCCGCGCATCCCCTCCCGTCAACAACAATGGTAACGCGACACCTTCGCGATCACAGACCTCAGCGTACAAGCGATTCACTGCACTGACGGCAGCCATGTAAATACCATGATTGACAGCCTCGACCGTATTGCGGCCCGGTGCCAATAGACTATCCACCTCACTATCCGGGTCGATGGCGACATTGCGCGTCCCAAGCTTGAGACTCTCTTTCATCAGGCGGAGTCCGGGAATAATGAAGCCTCCCAGATGACGCCCACCGGGCAGAACGAAATCAACGGTGATCGCGCTGCCACAATCGACACTGCAACACCCTCCCGTCAGATGATGCCCTGCCAAGGCTCCTAGCCAGCGGTCAACTCCCAGCCGATGAGGCTCTTCGTAGCCGCAGCTGACTCCGAGAGCCTCTCGCGTCGAACGCGCGACATGGACCGCGCCCACCTGGTCACGCAGGAGTGTGACGGTTTCGTCCAGTACCTGCTTGCGCGCCACGCTGGAGATACGCACGGCGGTCACCACATCAAGATCTGGAATGTCTGCCCCCGGACGCCACTCCTCACGCGTCCAGACCGCGCCACGCGAACGAATTTCACTGGAGACTGTGTCCTTTAAACGCCACTTGGACAACGTGTTGCCAATATCGAGATCCAGAATCATGAGACTGCGCGCAGACTGATCTCGCCACCGGCAAGGGTGACAGTTTCACCATTCATACGCACCTCGAGATTTCCATTGATATCGACTCCTTCCGCGACAGCTTCATCACGTCTTTCACCACGCAGAATGACTACGTCTCGTCCAGCGAAGGCATTGCGCTGATTCCAGCGTGCCTGCCATGCAGAAAAACCGTGCTCCTCGAACTCCGGCAACAGCGCCAGCAGAGATTCCATGAGGCGTGCGGCATATCGATTGCGTGAGGCGCCTGGAATGATATCTCGCACGGCCGCGACAGGCTGGCCAATGCCTTCTCGACGAGAGGCCGGCAGCTCAATATTCAGGCCAATGCCAATTACCACATCACAGGGGCCCGACACATCACCGGTGACCTCGACGAGAATCCCCGCAATCTTGGGCTGATCTTTCTGAATCTGTAACAAGACATCATTTGGCCACTTTAGACGCGCCGGCAAGCCTTCGCCTTCCAACAATTCAGCGACGGCCACGCCGATAGCCAAGCTCAACCCTTCTAGAGAAGATGCACCTGACTCAAAACGCCAACCCAGCGAAAACACCAGGCTACGCCCCCAAGGGGTCTGCCACTCACGACCGCGGCGACCTCGTCCAGCCGACTGCACCTCCGCCAGACAGACTTCAGCGTGACCAGCCCCCTGTCGGAAGCGTTCGCGCATGAAGGTATTGGTAGAATCCACCGACTCCTCAACAAACAGACGCGTCAGACGCTTACGCGCTTCTCGCGGCAGCGCTTCGATAATGGATTGCCCGTCCAGCAGCTCAATGGGATGCGCAAGACGATAGCCAAGCCCCTTGACGGCCTCGAGCGGGATATCAAGCGCCTCCAGCTTTTTAAGCTGCTTCCAGACCGCCGTACGCGACACCCCAAGCTCTTCGCCCAGGGCCTCTCCGGAGTGGTAACCACCATCTCCAAGCAGGCGAATGAGATCACGGATGGTCATGCGGGGCGTGTCCCTGTGCAAAAGGCCACATTCTATCGGATTCAGAGGCTTGCGAGCCAAGAACAACGACCAAAGTTGCCTGACAATTCATGAATTCTTTCATTTATCACCACTTCCCGCTCCAGCGAGGCGCCTAAACAGGCCCGCTAGCAGCATCAAGGCCGTACCCAAACCAAGCCAAGACCCTGCACGCCACAATCCTTCCAGCGTCGCGGTATCCCATGCACCAACCTTTATGACTGCCAGAATCAGCACACCCTGCCCCACCCGCTGCCAATGTTGTTGTTGCAGCTTGGCTCCACTCACCACTAGCGCGGCGGCTATGCAGAGCAGTGCCAGACTGTAGGTATAAAGCTCTGCTTGTACGACACCATGCCACAGTCCCAGCTCCTCTCCATGCCAATGGTGACGCAAATTCAGACCCACCCAAAGACCGCCGGACAGAAGGCCAAAGCCCTCACACAAACGACGCAAACGAGAGCCTTGCGACAAGAGATGCCACGCGAATGCTGCTCCCAGCGCTGGTATGCCATAGGCCGGCAACAACCAGTTGAGTATTGGCCAAGCCCCCATGCTGTCGGGGTACCAAAGTGGATTGAAGGCCAGCAGTACAGCGCTGCACCAAGCGATGATCGTGAGAGAGCCGACCCCCATGGCCAGCCACCGATAGAGTGAGACGTCACTCCTCGCCCCTTTGGCTCGCCATGTATATCCTGCAGCGACTCCCGCGAGCGCCAGAATCTGTAGCGAGGCTTCCGGCAGAGAGAGGCTTCCAGTGAAAGGCTCACCGCCCGTCAGCAGATAGCGGATTTCTAGCACAGGCGTCGCTACTGCAAGCTGGACAACCACGCCTTCCAACCAAAGCTGGATGCGCGGCCGGTGACGCATGCCAGCACTGGCAAGGGCAACACAGGCCAGTACCGGCAAGAAAACCTGAAGCGGCCAATGTGGCAGGTCGACATAGCGGCCCGTCGCGGCCTCATATGTCAGACGTAGCACCAATCCCCATGCCAACAGCCGCGTCAACTCGGAAAATAATGAGCGAGCAGTCGATTGGCTGTTCCGCCACCAGCGCCACTCGCAGGCCGTCAGGCCGAGTAGCTGTAATGCCAGCGCCAACGTCAGCGAGGGGCCTTCAAGCCCAATCACCAACGATAGGAAAATACCAAACTGAGCCGGCAACCAGAGCCCGGCAGCGAGTTGTACCCCCTCCCTGGCATAGAAACGGTTCGCGCCTATCCAGCAAGCAAGCCCCCAGATCAGCGGCGGCAGTGCTCCGTTGAGTAATATTTCGCCAGTTCCCGACGCAGTATTTCCAGGCATCACTCCCTGCCAGATAGCTAGCATCCACGCGAATAGTGGAGTCAGCGTGGCCAGCGCCCACCAACAGGCTCCTACCAAACGGAGATGCTCTGTGCGAGCGATACTCTCCGGCTGCCAACGCGCCAATATCAGTAGAGTCAGGCTTATCAGTAGCGGCCAACCGATGATCTCAGTGCCGCTTTCCTGTGACAGCGTGGTAGCCCATACGAGCAACCATAGCGTGACATTGACCAGTAGCATTGACCACAGCACGGCATGACGGCGAGATGACCAGGCAATGACCAGCATCGGCAATATTCCGATCATTCCCCAGCTCATTCCATTCGACAGCTCACCCACCACCCCGCTTGATTCAATGGATTGACACCATAAACTCAATGCAATGGTAGCGCCAAGCAAGGTACCAGCCAGCCATTGACGACGTAGAGAGACATTGGCCTGCCACGGATACCAAGCCTCATCACTGATGACCGCCTCTTCCTGTTGATCCGTGGAGTTAGCCTGGATAGGCAATACACCTCGCCACGGAGACAGATACGCAAGTGCTATAGCACCGAGCCAGATACTCCCCAGCATGCGTCCTTCAAGTATCGAGAGTTCTGCTGGATTCAGCATCAGCCACCAGCCTACGGCACCCAACAACCCTCCCCAATAAAGCCAATTCATTGCCACTTGTTGATAAAGCAGTCGGCATGCCAGTGCAATCACACCTATATGGCAGAGCAACAATAAATTTGCAGAGCCATCCAGCAAACGCGCAACAGGTAACGCTAACGGCAAGGCATAGCCACCTAACATACCAAGAGCAGCCAGCCATGGGCCATGATGGCGGGCTCGCTCCATCGTCCACAAGCTAAGCAAGGCAAGTGTGAAGAGGGTGGTGGGCAACGAAATTAGCGATAGAAGATAATGGCCCGCAAGTAGGCTTGCTGCCACGACCAAGCTACCGGCACCGCTGATAGCACCAGTCAAACTCGACGATTGAGTCGTTCGCAGTCGTAACCACTCTGCGAGCAACCCCATGATCACCCCAAAGCCTAACCCCAATGCCAAGCGTACTCCTGGCCCTAGCAGGCCTTGATCAAGGGAGTAGCCTACTAATAGAACGCCTGCCATCACTAGCGACAAGGCGCCGACGAGGATCATCCAGTGCTCTCGCACAAGCGTAATGAACCGAGAAGCATGCCTATGCTCCGGCCCGAGGCGTACAGCCCTTTCTGACGCCTGCTTAGAGCTGACATCAGCAGTAGATGCCCCATACAACAAACGTTTCAGCAGTGTGCCGAATAGAGAAGAACCTTGCGCAAGGTGTGTCGCATCAGCGGCGTCTTTTGAGGCAGTCCATTCGTCGCCGTCCATGCGACTTGCCTCACCCGGCATAACCCTCGTCGCCTCGGTGGCTACCGTGACAGACACTGCCGACTTATCCACACCCGGTAACACGCGCCTGCTGGGTATAACAGTAGACGCCGGATGTAAAAGCCTTGCCTCCACCTGGCGCAGCCGTTGCTCCAATTCTCTAATCCTCAGCATGCTGAGCCAGCCCATCAATGCGCCGCCCACTACAAGCAGTGCTAGCACTGCACCTATTACCATTAACTCGTCCATCGCCTGCCCTGTCATCGGGGTGTCATTGCACGAAGAGTACGTCATTTCCTCCAGTGACTCATGCCAAGCCCGAATTTCAGCCATCTCAAGCACTGTACCGAGGCCCTACTCTCTATAAATGCACAACGCCCCTGTCGCGGTGGCGACAGGGGCGTTTGAGAGATATTGCTTCAGATATTTTCTGGGCATTTTTCTGTGCACAAAGAGAACCGCCCCTGTAGCAAGGCTACAGGGGCGGTTCAGTATAAGTGCCTGACGATGACCTACTCTCACATGGAGAAACTCCACACTACCATCGGCGCTAAGCGGTTTCACTTCCGAGTTCGGCATGGGATCGGGTGGTTCACGCTCGCTATGGTCGTCAGGCGAAACGGTGGCACCTTGCGGTACCTGAGTCTCAAGGCTTTTGGGCCTCGTGACTCGCAATATGAATCATGCTGAACGCTATGTCGGAGCTGTCTGACGCACACTGTCGTGTGTCGTAATCCCGGCGGTTCGCCGAAGCAAACCCCTTGGGTGTTATATGGTCAAGCCTCACGGGCAATTAGTACTGGTTAGCTCAACACATTGCTGTGCTTCCACACCCAGCCTATCAACCTTGTAGTCTTCAAGGGCCCTTCAGGAGGCGCAAGGCCTCAGGGAAGTCTCATCTTGAAGGGGGCTTCCCGCTTAGATGCTTTCAGCGGTTATCCCGTCCGAACGTAGCTACCGGGCAATGCCACTGGCGTGACAACCCGAACACCAGAGGTTCGTCCACTCCGGTCCTCTCGTACTAGGAGCAGCTCTTCTCAAACTTCCGACGCCCACGGCAGATAGGGACCGAACTGTCTCACGACGTTCTAAACCCAGCTCGCGTACCACTTTAAATGGCGAACAGCCATACCCTTGGGACCGACTTCAGCCCCAGGATGTGATGAGCCGACATCGAGGTGCCAAACACCGCCGTCGATGTGAACTCTTGGGCGGTATCAGCCTGTTATCCCCGGAGTACCTTTTATCCGTTGAGCGATGGCCCTTCCATACAGAACCACCGGATCACTAGAACCTACTTTCGTACCTGCTCGACGTGTCTGTCTCGCAGTCAAGCACCCTTATGCTCTTGCACTCAATGCACGATTTCCAACCGTGCTGAGGGTACCTTCGTGCTCCTCCGTTACCTTTAGGAGGAGACCGCCCCAGTCAAACTACCCACCATACACTGTCCTCGATCCAGATAATGGACCTGAGTTAGAACGCCAATGATGTCAGGCTGGTATTTCAAGGTTGGCTCCACCTGAGCTAGCGCCCAGGTTTCCAAGCCTCCCAGCTATCCTACACAGACAACATCAGCATCCAGTGTAAAGCTATAGTAAAGGTTCACGGGGTCTTTCCGTCTAGCCGCGGGTACACAGCATCTTCACTGCGATTTCAATTTCACTGAGTCTCGGGTGGAGACAGCGTGGCCATCATTACGCCATTCGTGCAGGTCGGAACTTACCCGACAAGGAATTTCGCTACCTTAGGACCGTTATAGTTACGGCCGCCGTTTACCGGGGCTTCGATCAAGAGCTTCGGACGAATCCTAACCCCATCAATTAACCTTCCGGCACCGGGCAGGCGTCACACCCTATACGTCCGCTTGCGCGTTTGCAGAGTGCTGTGTTTTTAATAAACAGTTGCAGCCACCTGGTATCTTCGACCGGTAAGAGCTTACGGAGCAAGTCCTTCACTCAAACCGGTGCACCTTCTCCCGAAGTTACGGTGCCATTTTGCCTAGTTCCTTCACCCGAGTTCTCTCAAGCGCCTTGGTATTCTCTACCTGACCACCTGTGTCGGTTTGGGGTACGGTCGCATATGATCTGAAGCTTAGAGGCTTTTCCTGGAAGCGTGGCATCGGCAACTTCCTGACCGTAGTCAGTTCGTCTCGCATCTCGACCTCAGAGGAACCGGATTTGCCTGATTCCTCGGCCTACATGCTTTCACCAGGACAACCAACGCCTGGCTCACCTAGCCTTCTTCGTCCCCCCATCGCAACCATATCCGGTACGGGAATATTAACCCGTTTCCCATCGACTACGCGTTTCCGCCTCGCCTTAGGGGCCGACTCACTCTGCTCCGATTAACGTAGAACAGAAAACCTTGGTCTTCCGGCGGGGGAGTTTTTCACTCCCCTTATCGTTACTCATGTCAGCATTCGCACTCGTGATACCTCCAGCAGACTTCTCAATCCACCTTCATTGGCTTACACGACGCTCCTCTACCGCTCATCCATAAGGATGAACCCGTAGCTTCGGTACCTGATTTAGCCCCGTTATATCTTCCGCGCAGGCCGACTCGACTAGTGAGCTATTACGCTTTCTTTAAAGGATGGCTGCTTCTAAGCCAACCTCCTAGCTGTCTGAGCCTTCCCACATCGTTTCCCACTTAATCAGGATTTTGGGACCTTAGCTGACGGTCTGGGTTGTTTCCCTTTTCACAACGGACGTTAGCACCCGCTGTGTGTCTCCCACACTGCATTCATCGGTATTCGGAGTTTGCGTCGGGTTGGTAAGTCGGGATGACCCCCTAGCCGAAACAGTGCTCTACCCCCGATGATGATATGTGAGGCGCTACCTAAATAGCTTTCGAGGAGAACCAGCTATCTCCGGGCTTGATTAGCCTTTCACTCCGATCCACAGCTCATCCCAGCATTTTTCAACATACTTGGGTTCGGGCCTCCAATTGATGTTACTCAATCTTCACCCTGGCCATGGATAGATCGCCCGGTTTCGGGTCTATACCCTGCGACTGGTCGCCCAGTTAAGACTCGCTTTCGCTACGCCTCCCCTAATCGGTTAAGCTCGCCACAGAATATAAGTCGCTGACCCATTATACAAAAGGTACGCGGTCACAGAACAAGTCTGCTCCCACTGCTTGTACGCATACGGTTTCAGGATCTATTTCACTCCCCTCGCCGGGGTTCTTTTCGCCTTTCCCTCACGGTACTGGTTCACTATCGGTCAGCCAGGAGTATTTAGCCTTGGAGGATGGTCCCCCCATGTTCAGTCAAGGTTTCTCGTGCCCCGACCTACTCGATTTCACGATACTCAGACTTCGACTACGGGACTATCACCCTGTATCGTCAGGCTTCCCAGCCTGTTCGTCTGTCAGTTGTATCGCTTAAGGGCTGGTCCCCGTTCGCTCGCCGCTACTTGGGGAATCTCGGTTGATTTCTTTTCCTCCGGGTACTTAGATGTTTCAGTTCCCCGGGTTTGCCTCTATAGGTTATGTATTGGCCTATAGATACTCACCTGATGGTGAGTGGGTTTCCCCATTCGGAAATCGTTGGGTCGCAGGGTATTTGCCACCTCGCCAACGCTTATCGCAGGCTATCACGTCCTTCATCGCCTCTGGCTGCCAAGGCATCCACCGTATGCGCTTAATCGCTTGACCATATAACCCCAAGGGGTCTGTCAAGGATTACGAATTGTCGGACAACTCCGACATATCGTTTGATGGACATATGCTTGGCGCACATATCCATCGTCAGCATGATTCACATTGTTAAAGAGCGGCTGTTCAGTGAACAGTGAGAAGCGCACTCGTAGGAGCGCGCTTGCCACTGCCGGCTAAGCCAGCAATAAGATCAGGTAATTCGTTGTGAGCACTTGCCGCGAGCGATAAACAGTGTCGATAAGGAGGTGATCCAGCCGCAGGTTCCCCTACGGCTACCTTGTTACGACTTCACCCCAGTCATGAACCACACCGTGGTGATCGCCCTCCCGAAGGTTAGGCTAACCACTTCTGGTGCAGTCCCACTCCCATGGTGTGACGGGCGGTGTGTACAAGGCCCGGGAACGTATTCACCGTGGCATTCTGATCCACGATTACTAGCGATTCCGACTTCATGGAGTCGAGTTGCAGACTCCAATCCGGACTGAGGCAAGCTTTATGGGATTGGCTCCACGTCGCCGTATTGCAACCCTTTGTACTTGCCATTGTAGCACGTGTGTAGCCCTACCCGTAAGGGCCATGATGACTTGACGTCGTCCCCACCTTCCTCCGGTTTGTCACCGGCAGTCTCCTTAGAGTTCCCGACATTACTCGCTGGCAAATAAGGATAGGGGTTGCGCTCGTTACGGGACTTAACCCAACATTTCACAACACGAGCTGACGACAGCCATGCAGCACCTGTCTCAGAGTTCCCGAAGGCACCAATCCATCTCTGGAAAGTCCTCTGGATGTCAAGGGTAGGTAAGGTTCTTCGCGTTGCATCGAATTAAACCACATGCTCCACCGCTTGTGCGGGCCCCCGTCAATTCATTTGAGTTTTAACCTTGCGGCCGTACTCCCCAGGCGGTCAACTTATTGCGTTAGCTGCGCCACTAAGTCCTCAAGGGACCCAACGGCTAGTTGACATCGTTTACGGCGTGGACTACCAGGGTATCTAATCCTGTTTGCTACCCACGCTTTCGCACCTCAGTGTCAGTATCAGTCCAGAAGGCCGCCTTCGCCACTGGTATTCCTCCCGATCTCTACGCATTTCACCGCTACACCGGGAATTCTACCTTCCTCTACTGTACTCTAGCCAAGCAGTTCCAGATGCCGTTCCCAGGTTGAGCCCGGGGCTTTCACACCTGGCTGACTTAGCCACCTACGCGCGCTTTACGCCCAGTAATTCCGTATTCCGATTAACGCTTGCACCCTCCGTATTACCGCGGCTGCTGGCACGGAGTTAGCCGGTGCTTCTTCTGCGAGTGATGTCCTTCCTCTAGAGTATTAGTCCAAAGGCTTTCTTCCTCGCTGAAAGTGCTTTACAACCCGAAGGCCTTCTTCACACACGCGGCATGGCTGGATCAGGCTTTCGCCCATTGTCCAATATTCCCCACTGCTGCCTCCCGTAGGAGTCTGGGCCGTGTCTCAGTCCCAGTGTGGCTGATCATCCTCTCAGACCAGCTACGGATCGTCGCCTTGGTGAGCCATTACCTCACCAACTAGCTAATCCGACATGGGCTCATCCGATAGCGCAAGGTCCGAAGATCCCCTGCTTTCTCCCGTAGGACGTATGCGGTATTAGCCTGAGTTTCCCCAGGTTGTCCCCCACTATCGGGCAGATTCCCATGCATTACTCACCCGTCCGCCGCTCGACGCCTTCTAGCAAGCTAGAATCGTTTCCGCTCGACTTGCATGTGTTAAGCCTGCCGCCAGCGTTCAATCTGAGCCATGATCAAACTCTTCAGTTGATAAGCTTGATAGTCTGTTAAGCAGACCAAACTTGGTTCAGAGTCAAACTTCTCGTGAGAGGCTTGCTCCGATATTTGGTGACCTTGTCACCACTCATCGGCAAGCGCTCACACGAATTACCTGATCAAATTTTTAAAGAGCGTCGCTGTTAAGCAAGGAGGCATATTCTACCAGGAACGCTTGGGAAGTCAAGCACTTGGTGATGAGTCAGTCGACTGCCTCTAAGCATCATCAAGTAGTGAGGGGCGATGCCCGTTCACGTGTTCCGTAAGGTGTGCGGCGTATTCTAGCGAATCTGCCGGGATTGTCAAGTGGAGTGTTTCGGAGAGATTTGAAAAACATCAATCGAAACAATCACCTGCACACCTCTTTCACCGCTGGTAACGCCCTGCGTCACCGGCAGCGGATGCGTACTTTACGCACCGAACTGGTTCAGCGCAAGGGCTTTTTGAAGAGATTGTCATCATGCTGTCACCGATGCCGAATCTCCGCATGGTTCTCCCCTCTTTATAGCTATCTACTCCTATAACAAGAGGAACCCATTTGCCCCCCCCCCCTCTCTCAAGCAGAGAACAGGCTATAGGGGTGTAGAAGCTCTATCGACCAATCCCAGAATCGATTGATAGCTCAGTCCGGAGTGTGCACTCAAGCCTATCTCACAGGTACGCGAGTTCGAGACACCGTAATCGCAGCCTCCCACCACTTCCTTGAGCCCCTTGAGTGCCGAGGCATTCAATTCAGGTGTCGCGAAGCCCTTGTCACCTGCAAAGCCACAGCAAGTAATCTCTTCCGGCACGACGATCTCCATGGCGCACTGGCGCGCCAGTTCGACAAAGCGATCAGCCAGGCCCATCCGTACACTGGAACAGGTGACATGTACGGCGACTCGCGCCTTCAATGGTGTGATGGATAGGTAAGGCAGCAGATAGTCGAGTACCAGCTGCACCGGTTCGACCAGCGTGAGCGATACCTCGAGATGCTCCCGCGCGTAGGCCTGAGCTTGAGCCAGGCACGGACTGGTATCGCAGAAGATAGGCAGACGTCCCTTGTCACTCGCCTCGATCAGCGCATTTGCCAGCTCTGCCGCCTTGGCATCTCCCGCCTCGAACTGCCCCTTGGACTGGAAGGCCATGCCGCAGCACAGCGCATCCACGCCTTGCGGCAACACGACTTCAAAACCTGCCTTGTCCATCAAGGCCAATGCCATTTCCGTGGCACTACGCTTGTCGAGGTCCTCTGCGGCCACACCGAATACGCGCGTGGCACAAGAAGGGAAGTAGACGACATGGCCATTGGGCGCACCACTACGACCGAGAGGCTGCGCCAGATGCTTGAGATAGGGTCGCGATGCAGCCGCCGGCATGCTCGGCGTCCACTGCTGCACTCTGTCGCCCGAGACCTTGCGTGCTGCCTGGGTCATGCGCTGCATGTTGCGCGTCCCAATGACGCCACGCACCCCATCAGCCAATCGCAACACTCCACGCATGCCGCTTGTAACACGCGTGAAATGCGCGCCCACCAGGCTTGCTACCTTTACCTTGCCACCGTGTGCCTCTCCCGCATTCTCCTCATGACGCAGACCACGAATCAGATCACCGGTATTGATGCCGACCGGACATTGCGTCGCACACAGGCCATCACCGGCACAGGTTTCCATGCCTTGATAGGCATAATCCTTCTTGAGCGCCGTCAGCTGAGCGAGCTGCTCGGCATTCGGTGTTGCCAGTGCCGCCAGTCGCGCGATCTCACGTCGGATGACGATACGCTGACGCGGCGTCAGGCTCAGGTTCTTTGACGGACAGACCGACTCGCAGAAGCCGCATTCGATACAGCGATCCACCAATGGATCAGCCGCGGGGAGTGGCTTGAGATTTTCCAGGTGCAGTCGCGCATTGCGACTCAGGATCACCTCGGGATTGAGCAGGTTATCGGGATCAAACGCTGCCTTGATACGCCACATCAGCGCGTAGGCATCCGAGCCCCACTCAAGCTCTACATAAGGCGCCATGTTACGCCCAGTACCATGCTCGGCCTTGAGTGATCCTCCATATTCCTGCCCAACCAGCTGTGCTACCTCATCCATCAGTCCCTGATAACGCTCGACTTCACCGTCATGCTCGAAGCCCTGCGGGAAGACGAAATGTAGATTGCCCTCCAGCGCATGCCCGAACAGAATCGCTTCGCTATAGCCATGACGACGGAAGACCTCCGTCAGCGCACCGACACCTTCTGCCAGTCGCTCGATGGGGAAGGCGACATCTTCGATGATCACCGTCGTGCCGACATCACGCACTGCGCCGACTGCCGGAAAGAGCCCCTTGCGGATCTTCCAGTAGAGCGCATAGCGCGCAGCATCCTGAGTGAAGTCCCACGGTTCACAGGTAGCGATGTCTGCAAGCACGCGCTCGACTTCGCCCATGCGAGCCTCGAGCTCGTGCAGTTGCGACCCCCGCACATCGATCAATAGCGCGACAGCAGCGTCCGGCAGGCAGCGGAGTATCTCCGGCATACCAGGTTCATTCTCGACCGAGCGAAGCGCGGCGTGATCCATCAGCTCCACGGCAGCGACCGGTGATTGCTTGAGCAGCATGGTGGCGCGGCAGGCAGCATCAATATCCGGGTAATAGACGAGTGCGGCCGCCTTGTGTGCCTCCTCGACGACCGTGCGATAGGTAATGGAAGCAATGAAGCCCAGCGTACCTTCCGACCCGATCATCAAGTGCTTGAGAATCTCGAGGCCATCGACATAGTCGACAAGCGCATTGAGGCTATAGCCAGTCGTGTTCTTGAGGCGGTACTTGTGGCGAATGCGCTCCGCCAGTGGCGCGTCACGGCGTACCTCATCGGCCATCTCTTCCAGCGTGGTCAGCAACGCTGCATGACTTTCACGGAAGGCGGCCACGCTTTGGCGGTCTGCTGTATCCAGGCAGCTGCCATCCGCAAGAATGACGCGCATGTCCTCGACGGTACGATAGCTGTTGTGCGCCGTACCACAGCACATGCCCGACGCATTGTTGGCCGCGATGCCGCCGATCATGCAGCTATTGATGGACGCCGGATCAGGCCCGATCTTGCGCCCGAAAGGGGCCAGCAACTGATTGGCCCGTGCGCCGATGACACCCGGCTGAAGACGAATGCGATTGCCCTGCTCAAGAATCTCGGCGCCGCGCCACTCTCCTCCCAGCTGGATGAGCACTGAATCCGTCAGCGCCTGCCCAGACAGCGACGTGCCTGCCGCACGAAAGGTGACCGGCAACTTGCGCGCACGACATTCACGCAGCACATGCCCCAGCTCTTGCTCATCGTGCACGCGTACTACCAGCTTCGGAATCAGTCGATAGAAGCTGGCATCCGTGCCATAGGCGAGCGTCCGCAACGAGTCATGTATCAGTCGCGCAGTCGGAATGTACAGCGCCAGCGCCTCTCGCAGTGCCACATGAGCTGCAGCACTTTCGGTCGGCGTGGGGACCTCGCTCAAGGTATCTTGAGGGGCAGAGTCAGGGGCAGCGGCGTTCATGGCCAATCTCATCTTTTATCAGTCAGGATGTCAGTCGGGGTATCAGGCGCAGTACGTGGCACTCATGGCAAAAGTGGATCCGTCAGGCCCAGCAAGTGGAACGCCAGCATCCCCAGTACACCTGAGGCAAGTAGATAGTAGGCTGTCGGAATGGCGGTCATGCGCAGCGTCTGTCCTTCGCGCCCAAGCAGGCCAACGGTGGCCGATGCCGCCACGACATTATGGATGGCAATCATGTTGCCTGCCGCAGCACCTACTGCCTGCAGCGCCACCATCAGTGCCCCCGACAACCCGAGCTGCGTCGCGACGTTGAACTGGAACTGCGACAGCATCATGTTCGAGACAGTGTTGGAGCCGGCAATGAAGGCACCCAATGCTCCGATGGTGGACGCGAACAGCGGATATACCTGCCCTAGCCCATCAGAGACGACATTGGCCATCATCACCGGCATGGAGACCAGGTCGTTCAGATTGACCCCGGAGTTGATCAGGATGCGCACCATGGGAATGGTGAAGATCAGCACGAAACCGGCGCCGAGCAGCGTACGCCATGACTCACTGGCCGCGGCCACCAGCTGCCGCCCCCGCATGCGATGCAGTACCAGCGTGAGAAGCGCCACGAACACCATGATGCCGCCTGGCAGATACAGCGGTTGCACCGAACCGGATATACCACTCGCGCCCAGCAAGTCCGTGGCGCTGAACTGCAGGCTGACCAGCAACGCCTTGAAGTCAGTCGATACTCGCGATGCCACCAGCAGCAGTGCGATCAAACCGTATGGCAGCCATGCCAACCACAGCGGTAGGCGACGCTGGCCTGCGGCGGCCACTTCGACATCATCACGCTCCAGCTTGAGGTCACCCAACCAATGCGTAGGCCATTGGGCCTCGGGCGGGAAGTCCCAGCGGTCTTTCGGCAGCAGGAAGCCTGCACGCGCTGCGGGCACCACGATGATCAACCCGACCAGCGCCCCGATCAGCGAGGGGAATTCCGGGCCGAGAAACACGCCAGCGGCCACATAGGGGAGCGTGAAGCAAAGGCCTGCAAACAGTGCAAAGGGTGTAATCGAGAGTCCTTCGGTCCAGCTTTTGTTGGCTCCGAAGAAGCGCGTCATCATCACCGTCATGAAGAGAGGCATCAGCAAGCCGACGATCCCATGCACGATCGCCACCTCGGAGGTGATCAACTGCAAGAAGACATCCCAGCTGGAGTGATGGGCCAACAGCTGCTCGCTCAGGCCAGCCTTGTCCAGGCCCGCATTCACGCCAATCACGATG
This sequence comes from Cobetia sp. L2A1, assembly GCF_009796845.1. Lineage (NCBI taxonomy): Bacteria > Pseudomonadati > Pseudomonadota > Gammaproteobacteria > Oceanospirillales > Halomonadaceae > Cobetia > Cobetia sp. L2A1. The sequence goes on from NZ_CP047025.1 coordinate 3,964,242, forward strand.
GGCGTACCCACTGCGCCAAACGAGACCGGCGTCGACTGGATCATCATGCCGACCATCACCGCCCCCAATGCAGGGAAGCCGATCGCCACCAACAGAGGCGCAGCAATCGCCGCCGGCGTACCAAAGCCCGACGCCCCCTCGATGAAGCTACCGAACAGCCAGGCAATGATGATCGCCTGCACGCGTCGGTCTGGGCTGATGGTGGTGAAGGCGCCACGAATCACCGCGATCGCCCCGGAATGCTTGAGGGTGTTGAGAAGGAAGATGGCACCGAAGATGATCCACAGCACCGAGACCGTCACCAGAAGGCCTTGCAGCGTAGAGGCCACGATACGTGTCAGCGACATGTGCCACACGAAGTAGCCGATGACCGCAGTGACCAGAAAGACCAGAGGCATGGCGCGTCGCGCAGGCCAGTGCAGGCCGACGAGCAGTACGCCCGCCAGCAGAATGGGGGTAAAGGCCAGCAAGGCCAGAAGGGGCTCAGACATGACGGGGACTCCACAGGCGTATTGTTTTGATTTGTTATCCTGGCGCAGTGATGACGAGTACCGAGGGTTTGGCGTTCCCGGGGTCGATAGGTATCTCGCATGCGATAATTGGTCTTACCAATTTACCTTTCTACGCTTCGCCATAATCTAGGCCTCACTCATGGGTGGGTCAAACCCCATGAAGCGTATATGTAATAGACATTGGTCAAAGCTTATCGATGATTGATAATTGGTCTTACCAATTTTTTTTCTTGTGTATTTCCTCATGCGGCGCACGGTTGTCAGACATATTGGCAAGACCAATGTCTGGCTTTGTGGCCTGCCGTGCACACGACACACTTGTTGAAAAAGTGCCTATCGGCGGCGTCCTCATACGCACTGCTGGATCAAGAGCGCGCATCAACCTCGCAGCAAGGACAACCCCATGCGTTATGCCCCTGTTCGTCAGCCCCGCATTGCCGACGTACTGACCGAGCGCCTCGAGAGCATGATCATCGAAGGCAGCCTGAAGCCAGGTGAGCGACTGCCTCCCGAGCGCACGCTCGCCGAACAATTCGCGGTATCACGTCCATCGGTACGTGAAGCGATTCAGAAACTGGCGGCACGCGGCCTGCTCACCTCGCGTCAGGGAGGCGGCACCTACGTCTCCGAGGCCCTGTCGCGCGCCTGGTCTGATCCACTCAGTGAATTGCTCGGTCGGCATGGTGAATTCAATCTCGACTTGCTGGAGTTTCGTGACGCACTGGAAGGCATCAGCGCCTACTACGCTGCCCTGCGCTCCACTCCGGCAGACAAGGAGATGCTGCGGCAGCGCTTCGAGGCACTGGAGCGCAGCTTCGAAGGACGTGATCCCGAGCGTGAGGCAGGCGCCGATGCGGCCTTTCATCTCGCGATCGCCGAAGCCGCTCACAACGTGGTGCTACTGCACTCGATGCGCAGCCTGTTCCAATTGCTGGAAAAGAGCATCGTGGCCAACCTGCGTCATCTGTTCGAGAAACCGGAATCACGCCCGCGCCTGATTCAACAGCACCGCGCATTGTTCGAGGCCATCATGGAAGGTCGCCCCGAAGATGCACGCAACGCGGCACACGAACACCTGGTATTCGTCGAGGATTCTCTACTGGAACTGGAGCGCGCCGAAACCCGTGCTCAACGTGCGCTACGGCGCGCTCAGGCCATGCCGGACCGCTCATGAAAGCCACACGTCTGCCGCACCTCTGGCGCCTTGTACTGGCAGTCATCCTGCCGCTCGGGCTGATGCTGTGTGTGTGGCAGGCGGTCAGCGTCGCGCGAAGCCAGGGCCTTGAGCGTCTGACTCACGAAGCCGATAACGAGCTACGCCTGACAGCCGCCAGCCTGCGCGGCCAGTTGAGCCGACATGCCTACTTGCCACGATTGGTCGCCGAGAATAACCAGCTGCGTGCCTTTCTCGACCATTCGGATGACCCCAGCGCCGAGGTCGCACTCAATCAGCGGCTGGATCGCATGCGCGCACTGGCCGGCGTGTCAGACCTCTATCTGGTGGATGATGACGGCACCACCATTGCTGCCAGCAACTGGCGCTCAGCCTCGACCTTCATTGGCCAGAACTATCGCTTTCGTCCTTATTGGCAGGATGCCATCGGCGGCGGCGAAGGGCGTTTCTATGGTCTGGGCACCAGCTCCGGCGAGCGCGGCTATTTCTTCAGTGCCGCCGTCACCAGCCCTGCTGGCCGCCACGGTGTTGTCGTGGTCAAGGTATTGATCGCGGATCTCGAAGCCGGTTGGTTGGAGCAGAATGCCGATATCATGGTCACGGACCCTCACGGCGTCATCTTCATCGCCAGCCATCCAGAGATGGTGCTGCGCACGCTTGAACCACTCGATGAGGCGACGCGCAACCGGCTGCTGGATACCCAGCGTTATGCCAATCAGCGGCTACGCCCGCTACGTCTTCATCATCGTGAGATATTGCCTCTGATCACTGAATCATCAGGACTTTCCACTTCAGTGAGCGGCAACGACTACGACAGCCCTGTCGAACTGATCCAGTTCACGCCTGGCGATCTCTGGCAGCATGCCAGATTGAGTTTGTCACGCCCGCTACCTGATATCGGCTGGCGCCTGCATGTTCTCAAGCCTCTCGCCCCGCTACGCGCCGGCATCTGGCAAGCTGCGGGATTGGCTGCCGGTGTCTATGCCTTGCTGTGTCTGCTCGGTGGGCTTGGCTGGCAGCGACTGCGCATCCTGCGCGAGCGTCGATTGTTCGCCGAACGCGAACGCTTGAATCTCGCCGCCGGCCAGCAGCGCGTACGAGGCATCATCGATCGGACTCAAGCAGGCCTGTGCATCCTCGATGAACACACGCGACTGGTATATCTCAACCCCACCGCCGAGGCGCTGTTTGGTACGCCACTGAGTGCGATGCCAGAAGCAGCAGCTCAAGAGACAGCAGGCCATGAAACTACAAATCATGAAACTACAAACCAAAACCGCCCCACGCCCAGCGCACGCGAAGGACGTGACCTGCGCGAGTTGTTTCTGCCAGCCGAACGCCATCAGCTCAATCGCCTGACCAGCGCTCATTCAGTTGGGCCGCTGGAACTCCACGGACTGCGCGCTGGCGTCGCTGTACCGCTGGAACTGTCCTGCTCACCGCTGCCCAGCCCCAACGGGCCACGCTGGCTCGTCACGGTATTTGATGTCAGCGAGCGCCGCGCGCAGGCCGAAGCGCTTGCCCAGGCCCGCGATGCCTTCGAGCAACGAGTGGTCGAGCGGACCCGGGATCTCGCCGCCAGCAACGCCCGCCTGAGCGGTGAAGTCGAAGAGCGCACGCGAGCGGAACGCGAATTGCGCGCCACACGTGATGAATTGATCCAGACCGCCAAGCTGGCCGTACTGGGTGAGCTGGCCGCAGGCATCAACCACGAACTCAATCAGCCGCTGGCGGCCATCCGAGCCTATGCCGAGAACGCCAGTGCCTTTCTCGCTCGTGGCCAACATCAACACGTCGATGCCAATCTGACGCTGATTACCGAGCTGACGCAGCGCATGGGCGAGATCAGCGCTCAGCTGCGACAGTTCTCACGCAAGAGCGGTAACCGCCTCGAGCCGGTCGATCTCGCCACCAGTCTCGACTATGCCCTGCGGCTACTGCATGTGCGCAGCGAGCAGCAGGGTGTCGCCATCTCGCGTGACCCTGATCCTGCCGTCGAACAGCTTGGCGATGGGCAGCATGACAACGAACAGCCTGGTGCCTCATTCCAGGTGCGCGCCGAACCGGTGCGTCTGGAGCAGGTGCTGGTCAATCTGCTGGGCAATGCGCTGGATGCCCTGGCAAGCCCGATAGCGGAGCACTCGCGACCGCCCTGCATTCAGGTGGAATTGCGTGAGACGACGATCGACGCCAAGGCCATTGTCATACTGGAAGTGCATGACAACGGCCCCGGACTCGCGCCAGCGCAACTGGCACGCGTCTTCGAGCCCTTCTATACCCAGCGCGCCGACGGCCAAGGGCTCGGACTCGGGCTATCGATCAGCGCCCGCATTGTCAGTGATCTCGGCGGTACGCTCGAGGCACACCCCTCTCCGCTGGGTGGCGCACTGTTTCGGCTGACACTGCCCGCTCTACAGGCCAATACCACCGCACAGATGCCACCTGACTTTTCCAACATATCCCGGGAGCCGACGTGACCTCATCACCTGAGCATGCCAACGATACTGCGACCTCATCCGCCGTCATGCAGGTGCTGGTGATTGATGACGAGCCCGCGCTACGCGACAGTCTGAGTCAGAGCCTGATGCTGGCTGACTACACCACCCTGCCACTGGCGAGTGCGGAACAGGCGCTCGAGTTGCTCCGCCGCGAGACGCCCTTTTATGGCGTGGTGATTACCGATGTTCGTATGCCGGGCATGGATGGCCTGAGTCTTTTACGCGCCGCCCGTGAGCTGGATGACGAGCTACCGGTGATCGTGATGACCGGCCACGGAGACATCGATACGGCAGTGTCTGCCATGCAGGCAGGTGCCTGGGACTTCATCGAGAAGCCGTTCGATCGTGAGCGGCTATTGGACGGCGTGCGCCGTGCTGTGGCGGCGCGAAGGCTGGCGCTGGAAAATCGCTCGCTACGTGCGCAACTGGAAACTCAGCGCAATAGCGCTGGCCCACGCCTGGTGGGTAGCAGTGAAGTGATTCAGCGGTTGGATGCTCAGGTATCACGCTTGGCACGCGTGGATGCCGATACCCTGCTGTTTGGCGAGACAGGCGCCGGCAAGGACCGCGTCGCTCGCTGCCTGCATGAGCGCAGCGCACGCGCCAGCAAACCCTTCGTGGCCCTCAACTGTGGTGGCATGCCAGAGACGCTGATCGAATCAGAGCTATTCGGCCATGAGAAAGGGGCCTTTACCGGCGCCAGCGTGCAGCGCATCGGCAAGTTGGAACACGCCGACGGAGGCACGCTTTTTCTCGATGAGATCGAGTCAATGCCGCTATCGCTGCAAATCAAGCTGCTGCGGGTGTTGCAGGAGCGCAGTATTGAACGACTCGGCAGCAATACCTCACACCCGATAAACATCCGCGTCATCGCCGCGACCAAGCGCGATCTGCGTGAGGCCGCCAGTGCGGGCGAGTTCCGCGAAGATCTCTACTATCGCCTGAATGTCGTCACACTCTATCTACCGCCCTTGCGCGAGCATGCTGAAGATATCCTGCAACTGTTCCGCCACTTCGCGATTCTTGCCAGCGAACGCACAAGTCTTGAGGTACCCCCCCTCGATGCGACGACTCTACAGGCGCTATTGAGTCACGACTGGCCGGGCAATGTGCGCGAATTGCGCAACTGTGCCGAGCGGCATGTACTGCTGGGCGGGCTGGAGGGCAATATCGGTGACAGCATGGCGGAAGGACGCGCACTATCCGGGCCATCAGAAAAGCCCGGCGAGCAAGCCGGTGGCTCTGTGGAGAATGTCGTTGGCAATGCAACGACAGGATTGACGCTTCCGGCGCGCATGGAGGCCTTCGAAGCCACGCTGATTCGCGAGGCGCTGGCCGCCTGTCAGGGCCAGGTCGTGCTGGTCTGCGAGCATTTGGGACTGCCGCGCAAGACCCTCTACGACAAGCTAAAGAAGCATGGGCTGAGCGCCGAGTCTTATCGCATCTGAAGGGGGTATTCATCACGGCGTTCAAGCCCGGATGCTGACACTCCCACGTTTCAGACCCCGGCCATCAGGCGCGACAAGCCCGCTCCAAAAACGGAGAGCGGCCCTTGCAAGTGCAGAATATTCACCAGTACCTGCAAGGGTGGCAACCACGGACTCATCGCACCGATCACCACCACCATTGCCAGCGAATTGCCGGGCTGACGATAGTCGAACAACTTGAAGGCGGTACCAAAGCTCTTCTTGAGACGAGCCCCCACCATGTCGACGCTGTACATCTCATCGAGTAGCAGGTGGATCATCGCGCCGAACAGCAGCGCCGCCCCTTGCCACCAGGCTTGCTCTTCACTCTGCCCGAGTACCTGTAAACTGGCTGCCGTGACGCCAAGCGCACACAGCAACGAGGCCAGCAGTGAATGCCAGATGCCACGGTGAACGGTAAAGCGCTTGAAGATCGCACTGGCGACATAGCGCACACCCATGTAGGTACCACCGCCCGCCATCAGCAGCGGGCCGGCCAACAGTCGGTCTTGCAGCAGCAGTACACAGGCCATGGTCGCCAGTACCGCAAACAAGGTGAACAGAATACGGATAGCGCGTGAGTTATCGGAATCAATGTCCGGCAGAATGCCGCCGAAGGTGGTCAGGCCGGCCAAGGGGATACCATCAACCAGCGACCAGAGACCGCCCTGCCAACCGACAGCCGCCACGATGCCGCCAGCAAAGGCAGCAACGGTAATATGGGTACGAAAATTGGCCATGAGATACGGGTCGCGAGCCCTCGCCAAGGTTACTGGACCAGTCGCCACTTATGACTACTGGATATATGTCCAGATTATGACGCAGGCATTTCATGAAAAACAATGGCTTGTATGGGATTCGGTATGAAGATCGTGCATATCGTCTCCCTACCGTGCTCTGTCAGGACGCCAAAACGCACACTCCCCCGCCAGCGTGAGCCAACAGGGGAGTGTGTGTTCATGTGTCTGACAACATATCCGGCGAGGTATGGGGGCTAGCGCCAGAACCTCAGATCACAGACTACTCGGCATAGTCCTCGGCCAGATGCTGATCCTTCAGCTTGACGTAGTTCACCGCCGAATAGGCGAAGAATTCACGCTCACTATCCTTGATGGGGCGCAATGCCCGCGCGGGATTGCCGGCATAGACATGCCCACTTTCCAGACGCTTGCCCGGCGGCACCAATGCACCCGCCGCGATGATGACTTCATCTTCCACCACCACACCATCCATCACGATAGCGCCCATGCCGATAAGCACACGATCGTGGATGGTACAGCCGTGCAACACAGCCTTGTGACCGATGGTCACGTCATCGCCAATTTCCAGCGGATAGCCGCCGGGATTGAAGTCGCTGGCGTGAGTGATATGCAGCACCGAGCCGTCTTGCACGCTGGTACGCGCGCCAATACGGATACGGTGCATGTCGCCACGAATCACGACCAGCGGCCATACCGAGCTGTCATCGCCGAGGGCAACATCGCCTAACACCACACTGGTGGGGTCGATGAAAACCCGTTCGCCGAGACGCGGCGTCAAGCCCTTGAAGGATCGAATGCTCATGCCTTACCTCCTGATTTAGGCGCCCAGACTACTGCCAGAAAGCCCTCGGCGCCAATCCCATTGACCATTGCGCTGCGTTGCCCGCGTCACCACACCATCGTTCACGGACAATTCACGCAGAACGGCTGTCGGGATATGAGGGCAGCTTGTGTGTACTGAAACGTCATACCTTGCTATTTGAGAAAGCTCCAGACCAGCACGACCAGCACCAACGGAATTGATACCCAGCGCAGCACACCGCGCCATACGCGGAAGAAGTGACGCGACGTCCCCAATCCCGCCAAGGCCAGATTCTGCGGCATCACCCAAGCGGCAAAGATGGCGATCAATAGGCCGCCCACCGGCAGAAAGAAGTCCGGTGGAATCGTCGTCACCACATCAAAGAAGTTCATCTCGCCCAACACATGCACGTCTTTGAGGCTAGAAAACGACAACACGGACAGCAGCCCCGCCGCCCACACACAGATACCCACCACGAGTGCCGCGTTACGTCGTCCCATTCCCCAGCCCTCCAGCACCTCGACAATCGGTTCAGCGATATTGATCGAGCTGGTCCAGGTCGCCAGTAACAACAACAGGAAGAACAGTGACAGCAATAGTGCACCACCTGGCAGATTGGCAAAGGCGATCGGCAGGCTGACGAACATCAGGCCGGGACCAGACGCCGGGTCCAGGCCCTGGCTGAATACCGCTGAAAATATAGCGATACCCGCCAGCAGTGCCACGCCAATATCCAGTGCGGCAACTGCCACAGCCGCTGTCGGTAGGCTCTGACGCTCTGGCATGTAAGCACCATAGGCCATCAGGGCACAGGCCCCGACGGCCAGGGTGAAGAAGGCATGTCCCATTGCATTGAGCACCACGTCCAGCGTGATCGCATCCGGGTTGGGCATGAACAGCCAGCTGAGCGCTGGCACAAAACCCGGAGTGCTGATGCTATAGCCCGCGAGTGCCAGTAACAGCACGTAGAGCATCGGCATCATCAGATTGTTGAGGCGCTCCAATCCCGACGAAATACCCGCCGCCACCACACTCATGGTCATCAGCATGAACAGTGTGTGATTGAAGGTCATCGAGATAGGGTCATCAAGGAAGCCATTGAATGCAGCGCCGACTTCTGGCGGCGTCATGCCACTGAAATCGCCTTTGAGCGAATCCACCAGATATTCGATCGACCAGCCCGACACTACCGAATAGAACGACAGGATGAAGAACATGGTGATGGCGCCAAATAGCCCCAACCAACGCCAGTGGGGTGAGCTACCGCCAGCGGTCGCCAAATAAGCCAACGCTTGCATCGGCCCACGACGCCCGGCACGCCCGATCATGATCTCCGCCATCATCACCGGCAGGCCAAGTAACACGACGAAGCCGATGTAGAGCAGCAGGAACGCCGAACCGCCGTTCTCGCCGGTCATATAAGGGAAGCGCCAGATGTTGCCCAGCCCGACGGCAGCGCCGGTCACTGCCAGAATGAAGGCCCGGCGGCTGCCCCAGCGTTCGGTGGTTTCGCTCATGTCTGCTCTCGTGGTCAAGGAACGGTGGTGAAGAAATGTGATCCAGTAACGGTCATCAAGGGCTGCAAGATAGCAGCCGCGCGGGCCAGGGCCAATGCGACGCTGGTGACTGAGCGAGACTCACGCCAGGGCGCCAGCGGTCATCTTCTGCCCACTCCTCCACCACTCCCGCCATCAGTCATCGAACGCTGCCTATCACGTCGATAGATTGAATAACGCGCCTTGTGGCCTCACATTCAGTGTATCCCCGCGGCAACGGTGGTCATGTTTTCGAATGCGCCCCAGCGCATGGCACTTTTATCTTCCTCCCGCTGCCGCCCACCTGAATAGTGTGAGGTACCGCATGTCGATCAATCCCCTGCTGGAACATAACACCCTGCCGCCCTTCGATAGTCTGAAGGCCGAGCACGTCGAGCCCGCAATCAGCGAACTGCTGGAGCATAACCAGCAGGAAATGGAACGCCTGATCGACGCGACTCGCGACGACACGCGCTGGGATAACTTTGCTGCACCGTTGGAAGCACTGGGCGATCGACTCAGTCAGGCGTGGTCGCCGGTTTCGCACCTCAACTCGACCATGAATTCGCCGGAGCTGCGTGAAGCCTATCAAGCCTGCCTCGCCAAGCTATCGGCCTACTCCACCTGGGTCGGTCAGAACAGCGACCTGGCAGCAGCCTACCAGCGCCTTGCTGATAGCAGCGAATTCCCGACACTCGATGAGGCGCAGCAGAAAGCTATTACCAACAGCTTGCGCGACTTCCGCTTGGCCGGTGTGGATCTGCCTGACGACAAGAAGCAGCGTTATGGCGAGATCCAGGCACGTCTGTCGGAGCTGTCCAACACCTTCTCCAACCACGTGCTGGATGCCACTCAGGCATGGCACAAGGATGTCGACGAAAGCGCCCTCGTTGGCGTACCGGAAAGCGGCTTGTCGGCGCTCAAGGCCAACGCCGAATCAAAGGGACTGGAAGGCTATCGCATCACGCTCGACTTCCCGAGCTTCTTCCCTGTCTTGAGCTACGCCGAGAATCGCGAGCTGCGTGAAGAGGTCTACACCGCCTTCGTGACCCGCGCCTCCGATAAAGGACCACAGGCGGGTGACTATGATAATGGCCCTGTCATTGAGGAGATTCTTGCTCTGCGTCAGGAGCTGGCCGGCCTGATCGGCTTTGACGACTATGCCTCGCTGTCACTGGCCACCAAGATGGCTGATTCACCGGCACAGGTCATTGCCTTCCTTGATGACCTGGCGACCCGTGCGGTGCCGCAGGCCCGTGAAGAGTTCAACGAGCTGGCCGCGTATGCCACCGAGAGCCTCGGCATCGATGATCTGCAGCCGTGGGATGTCGGTTTTGCCAGTGAGAAGCTGCGTGAATCGCGCTATGCGATCAACCAGGAGCAGCTGCGCCCTTACTTCCCGGCACCGCAGGCCATCGAAGGGCTGTTTGAAGTGGTCAATCGCCTCTATGGCATCACCTTCCGCAAGCGCGACGTCTCGGTATGGCACGATGACGTCAGCTATTACGAGGTGCTGGAAGATGACGCGCCGATCGCTGGTTTCTATCTTGATCTCTACTCGCGTGAAGGCAAACGCGGTGGAGCCTGGATGGACGAGTGCCGCGTGCGTCGTCGTCGTGAAGATGGCAGCCTGCAGTTGCCGGTCGCCTACCTGACCTGCAACTTCACCCGTCCGGTGGGCAATCGTCCGGCACTGCTGACGCACGATGAAGTGGTCACACTGTTCCACGAATTCGGCCACGGTCTGCACCACATGTTGACCCGTCAGGAAGTCGCCGAAGTCTCCGGTATCAATGGCGTGGCCTGGGACGCGGTCGAGCTGCCCAGCCAGTTCATGGAAAACTTCTGCTATGAGCGTGAGGGTCTGGATCTGATTGCACGTCACGTCGATACCGGCGAACGCCTGCCAGATGACATGCTCGAGCGCCTGCAGGCTGCCCGTAACTTCCAGGCCGCGATGACCATGGTCCGCCAGCTGGAGTTCTCGCTGTTCGACTTCCGCATGCACCATGAACTGGACAAACCTTCTGCCAACGACGTCCAGTCACTGCTCGACGAAGTACGCAGCAAGGTTGCGGTAGTGCCGCATGTCGACTTCAATCGCTTCCAGAATGGCTTCAGCCACATCTTTGCCGGTGGCTACGCGGCAGGCTACTACAGCTACAAGTGGGCAGAAGTGCTGTCAGCGGATGCCTTCAGCGCCTTCGAGGAGAGCGCGGTATTCGATACCGCAACAGGTTTGCGCTTCCGCGAGGAAGTGCTGGCTCGGGGTGGCTCACGTGATGCCGCCGAGCTGTTCCGAGCCTTCCGTGGCCGTGATCCGCAGGTGGATGCACTGCTGCGTCACTCGGGAATCGGCGCGCAGGCGGCCTGATCTAACAGGCCATATCCGCCAGTACGTCCACACGCCCCTGACCTTTATCGGTCGGGGGCGTATCATATGGCGCATTGAATGCTCTGTCTGGCTGATGCTGTCCTGACTGACCTGACCTGACCAAATAGGAGGCTCCATGTCTGCCATCAAGCGCTTCATCGCTGGCGCCGTTTGCCCGCGTTGCGGAGAAATGGATCGCCTGCGTACCTGGGAGCAAAACGACATGCGCTACCGCGACTGCGTGTCCTGTGACTTCTTCGAGCAGATAGCCATTGAGGAACCGCCGACGCTGGCCGAGATCTCCACACGGGTCAATGCGCCACGCGAGGCACCGGCAGTCGGCGAGATTCAGCCGGTCAGGATCATCGACCCCGGCAAGCGCCACTGATGCCTGAATGCAGCGACTGTCGCTGACAGTCAGCCATGAAAAAGCCCCGCCAATTGGCGGGGCTTTTTCATGGGCAGCGTAGGATTGATACGTATACGGAAAGCGCCGGGCTATTTGACGACGCCACAGGCCTCGCGTGCACCACCCCCCCCTAGCGTGGGTGTATCGGTGTAGTTGTCACCACCAGAATGAATCATCAGCGCATGGCCATCAAGATCACTCTCCTCGAGACGTGGCGCCAATACCGGCAAGTCGACACTGCCATCGGCATTGACGGTCAGTGCCGGTAGATCACCAAGGTGGCCTTCGCCATAGGGTCCCTGATGTGTCTCGGTACTGTCGGGATCAAAGTGACCTCCCGCCGAGGCTGCCGCGACCATTTTCCCGTCTTTCTCGGCTGGCGCACAGCTGTCGTTGGCATGCAGATGGAAGCCGTGAACACCTGCCTTCAACCCACTCAGCTTCGGTGTCAGTAGCAGTCCGCTCTGAGTATCCTCGGCCGTGATGGTCCCCACGGACTCACCGACTCCTTCGGCACTCACACGGTGCATCTCAATCTCGGTAGAGGCCTGAGCCGCCCCACTGGCCAGGCAGGCACCCAAGGCCAGTGCAACACATGTTTTCAGCAAGGGGCGCTGCGTCGTCATGATGTTCATAAGCAATCTCTCCAGCACGCGAGACGACACCAGAGCTTGAGATTCAAGCTCGACACTGGGTGCCGAAGCAATGAGTGATCAGTGTTACCCCTCTATGACTTCGGGGCCTACAGCGCAATGTTCAATGCCTCTCATATAATAAACTCGCCCCCACAACGCATACACCCCCACCAGAAGCTGGCGGGGGGTGTGTGACTAACGACTTTTCGGAGCAACGCTCAAGATCACCCCAACGGATAATTACACGCTGGTGATGCCAAGATTCTTGAGTACCTTGAGGCATGGATCAGCCTGATTGAGCGTATAGAAGTGCAGTCCGGGGGCGCCGCCGTCCAACAGACGCTCACTCATGCGGGAAATCACTTCAGTACCAAACTGCTGGATGCTCTCGCTGTCATCGCCGTAGCTCTCGAGCTGCTTGCGGATCCAACGCGGAATATCCGCACCGCAGGACTCAGAGAAACGCGCCAGCTTGGTGTAGTTGGTGATCGGCATGATGCCCGGAATGATAGGCTGCTCGATACCTATCGCTCGCGCACGCTCCACGAAGTGGAAGTAGGCATCTGCATTGAAGAAGTACTGAGTAATGGCGATGTTGGCACCCGCCTCCATCTTGCGAGCGAAGTTCTCGAGATCACGCTGATGATTCTCCGCCTGCGGATGACATTCCGGATACGCTGCAACCGCGATCTCGAAATGATCACCGGTCTCTTCACGCACGAACTCGACCAGCTCATTGGCATAGCGTAGCTCACTGCGGGCACCCATCCCGGAAGGCAGGTCACCGCGCAGTGCTACCAGACGCTTGACGCCCTTTTCACGGTATTCGCCGAGAATTTCACGTAGCTCCCCGCGATCACTACCGACACAGGAAAGATGAGGCGCAGTGCAAACCCCTCCATTACTGACGGCGTTGACGGTATTGAAGGTACGCTCACGGGTAGAACCGCCGGCACCATATGTCACGGAAAAGAATGTCGGATTGATGGCTGCCAGACGGTCGCGAACACCCATCAGCTTCTCGTGCCCCACCTCGGTATTCGGGGGAAAGAATTCAAAGCTGATACCCAATGGATGCTCACTTGCGCTCATGGCATGGCCCTCTGTAGTCAGTCGTGTCCAGCATTGACCTTTTTCCGCCGCACACTTCATGGTGTGCGTGCTCCAGCATGTCTTGCATTGTGAACTGGGCAACGAACCTCGGCCAATGAAAGCTTTTCGCCTCATCATCAATACCGCTCATATAAGGAAACTCTTTCTTATAACCTTACAGATGGCTAGCACGTGAATTATCATCCAGAGGCTCTATCTCGGGCCCTGCAAGTGACATCACAGCATTCAGTGGATGACGCCAGCGCATCCCGCACGGCATGATGACGCTGGCCAACAACCTCACTTCACAAGGATGCGTGATGGATCATATCGACCTGCAGCAGCCTCTTTGGATGCTGATCAGCTTCGTTGTCATCGGTGCACTGTGCGCTCGACGGCTGGCCATCGACCCGCGCCCCATCGCGACGCTATTGATCTATGTGATCGCCCCGCTGACATTCTTTCGTGGCCTGGTACTCGGTGAACCCTCGCTGAGTGACCTGAAACTGACGCTGGCGCTGTTCACGTTGTCGAGTCTCATCTGCCTGCTGGTACGTCCGTTGGCCGCGAAATTCTTCCCCCCTCAGGAAGCCGCGCTACTGGCCTTCTCCTCTGGCACCGGCAATACCGGCTACTTCGGGTTGCCTGTCGCGATGCTGCTGTTACCTCCGGAAGGTGTCACCCAGTATCTGTTCTGCCTGCTCGGCATCACGCTGTATGAATTCACGCTGGGCTTCTACGTCAGTGCACGCGGCCAGTTCTCGATGCGCCAGAGTCTTGCCAAGATCGCTCGTCTGCCGATGATCTATGCCTTCCTGGCTGCACTGCTGGTCAGCACGCTGGGCATATCAGTGCCTCAAGCGGTATTGGAGGGGCTGAACTACTTCAAGTACAGCTATACGGTGCTGGGGATGATGATCATCGGCATGACGCTGGGAGGCGTCAGTCTGCGCGAGGTGGATCCGCGCTTCATCCTGTCCGCGACGGCACTGCGCTTCGTGATGTGGCCGCTGCTGAGTCTGGGTAGCGTGATGCTGCTGGGCAGCCTCTTCACGCTGGACCCGATACTGGCCAAGGTCTTCCTGCTGCTGGGCGTGGTACCGATGGCCGCCAATGTCGTGGTACTGGCCATCGAGTTGAACATTCAGCCTGCGAAGGGTGCGATCGCGGTCATGCTGACTACACTGGCCGCCCCGCTGGTCATCCCACTATATCTCTCATGGATGCTGACGATCAGCGGGCTGGGCTAGAGAAGCTGACAAGCTAGTTGAGTGGGGTTCAGGGACTCACCTGAAACCCCACCTGACAACGCGCGTAAAAAAGCATCAGACTCCTGCCATCTCGGGAGTCTTGTGTGCAGCGCCAGCCTGCGGTGTCGCGATAGGTGGAGAGATGGACTTTTCTTCGACGGCCTGGCGCGACATCACGAACCGCGGGGCGCTTTCCATGATCTGCCCCTGCCAATCAATCAGATGCAGCGCACCCTCTGCGTCTTCCGCCAGCGCAGTGCAATGCTCGACCCAATCGCCATCATTGCAGTAGAGCACACCATCCTCGACGCGAAATCCCGCCTGATGAATATGCCCGCCGACATAACCGTCAAGACCTTCCAGTCGTGCCTGACGCATGGCGGCTTCCTCGAACTGCGCGACATAGCGCTGCGCTGTACCACTGCGACGCTTGAGCGCACTGGCAAGCGACCAGTACGGCAGCCCGAATAGTGAGCGGCCACGATTGCACCAGCGATTGAGCGACAGAATAAATCCGTGCATGCCATCGCCTAGCGTGAGCAACCACGGCGCGATGCGTACATGGGTATCAAATTCGTCGCCATGTGAGACCAACAGACGACGACCATTGGCAGTGAGATGAATCGCGCGGCGCTCGATGGAGACATTGTGCAGCTTCAAGCCACATAGGCGGCGAAAGGCAGCATCGTGATTGCCGGGGATATAGATGACTTCACAACCACTGCGCGCCAAGCGCAGTACTCGCGCCACCAGCGCCTGCTGGTCCTTGTCGAGCACTGCGCGCTTGCGCATCGCGAGCAGGTCCACGATGTCGCCCACCAGATAGAGCCGCTCAGGGCGAACGCGCCGCAGCAACTTGGATAGCAGCGCCGCCTGACAATCCGGCGTGCCAAGATGCAGGTCAGAAATGAACAGGGTACGAACCTGCCCGAGGGCGGCAGGTCCAGTGCAGGAGTCATCCCGGGAGGGAAAGCGCGGCGCGGTCATCTCTACCACCTCTGAATCAGCGGGTGTGGCCGGAAGAGCCAACTTGCCGAGACAGCGTGACGTGGGTTAATGACATGAACGTAACAAACAGATGAACACACGGTGACAGCTGGCGCGCATTCAAAGGATATCGGTAGCTCAGGCCTGACGATTGCTCAGGCCAGCCATCGCGCGGCGACGTGCGCGCTTCTGGCGATACATGCGGTCATCAGCGATATGAATCAGATCATCCACATCCACATCGCTCTGCAGCACGGGATCATGCGTTACACGCCCGATGCTGATATCGACCGGAAAGGCGATTCCCTCATGCAGGCGGCGCTCCTGCAAGCGACGCATCAACTGAGTCGCTGCCTGCTGACTGGCCATGTCACAGGCCCCTGGCATCACCACCAGAAATTCATCACCGCCCAAACGACAGGCCATGCCCTGATCACCTGCTGCCTGCGCCACGCCTTCTGCGACCAGCTGAATCAGATGGTCGCCCTCGGCATGCCCAAAGCTATCGTTGACGTGCTTGAGGCGATCGACATCCACAAACAGGATCGACAGGCATCGGCGCGCACGTGTGCTGTCGAGCAGTACCTGCTCGAAGAATTCGAGGCCAAAGCGACGATTGGGCAGGCTGGTGAGCAGATCATGATTAGCGCGGTACTCGAGCTCATGCTGTTGCGTCAGCAGCTGCTGATTGACGCGATTCAGTTCAGTGTTACGTCCTTCCAATGCGAGCCGCAACATGACCGTGCGCTGAAACGTGGAGGAGCGTGCATGCGCAAGTGCCGGCGCGATACACAGCGTCGTCATCAGATAGGCACCGCCCGCCCCGACCAGATCAGTCAATTGCAGTGGGCTCAGCCAAGTGAAGATGGGGATATAGCACACGATCAAGGGCAGACTACTGGCGAGCTGATAGCGCCAGCCCCATACCAGCCAAGCCGGCATGGCAATCAGCACACAGGTGGCAAAGCTCAGGTTCCAAAGCGACAGCGCGATGACGTTATCAATCATCGCAGCGCCAAAACAGAAGAAGAGATTGCTCGCTAGCGCCCCGAACAGCACGATGCTATCGGGGTTCTGTGGATTCCGTCGCAACAAGAAAACACACAGCAAACAGATCCCGATCAATAGGAAGCGTCCTGCCCATAAAAGCTGCCAGGCGTGCGGCACCTCGAAGTAATCGAAGAGCAGGAAGCAGGCTAGCCCGGCAATCGCAAACATGACAAAGGTGTAATTGAGTCGGGCACAAAACCGGCGAGACTCACTATCAGTGCCCAGATTACCTGGCGGCATAAGGTAGTCATGAAAAGGCATGGCGCATCCTCAGACAATAACTAGCGTTCTCTCATGCTACACCCCACGTAGAGATGCCTCTATCTCAGTGTTGACTAGTTTGTTAACGCTACTGCACGGCCCTGGAGATTCTTGGCATGAACGACAATACCCCGGCGAAAGGGCCGAGGGGGTATCAGGCACGAGGCTGAGTCAATGTGGCATTCCCCGCCAATATCTCGCGAAGTTCCCATGCCGGCCTATCGCCTGCATGCCACTCATGTGCCAGCAGATGCGCGACGCTACCGCATTGGAGAAGTCACCGACTGTCGAGACGACACGGTAACGATAAGGCCACCACACAACATGGTGGCCATCTCATGCTCAATGAATTGAAGAAGTGCTGCCAGGATTCTTGGCCGTCTTGGCCGTCTTGGCCGCTTTCTTCTCTTTTGCTGTTAAAAGTGGCTTCTTTTTTGTCGCTTTTTTACTGTCTTGGCCTTTACTCATGATATTTCCCTTCTGAGATGAATTCTAAGCTGAAGTCAGTATTGTCCAATCTCATGGCCGAGATGACACAGTAAAGCTACAGACTGAGGCACTACGATTCAGTATGGCCCCAAGAGTACGCGATAGATAGGGATAGATGATATTGTCTGGAAAATAAAATCCTTGGGTCTATAAAACCAAATAATCTTCTTCCCTGATAATTTGACTACAACAAATCAATGCCACAAGAAATATTACTATCGATATTACCGGATGTTCATACCAACTCCAATATTTACACGATGAATCCATAGACATGATGCCTTATGGATTATTGAATACTAAATACTGATATTATTGTTCTACTGCTGAGACTACTGCTGAGACTACTGCTTCCGCTTAGTCCTTCATCCCAGATCGCCCAAGGACTACAACGCCCCGGTACTCCTGTCGAGAGCAGCGGGGCGTTGCGTCTTTTCAGTTGTGGCTCAACATTCACTCACGACTCGATTTTCAGCCAGGCATTCAATATGCCTTGCGGCGTGAGGTCGTTGGCACGTAGATACGCGCAGAGGCCGCATCTCCCAGCCAGTAGCCAGAGAAGATGCCATAAAGCCCCGCTGCCATCAGGCCGCCAATGAACAACGTGAAGTGTGTGATATCTCCAAGCGGCATGAAGCTGATGATCAATGTCACGGTGGATGACGCAAGTAGCGCCTTGACCGCTGCCACATTGACACCCTTCTCGAAGAAGTAATCCCCTTGCGCACTTTCCGTGAACAGGGCGCGCGTATTGATATTCCCCTTGTGGATCAGATAATGGTCAAACAGGATCACTCCATAGACGGGCCCGATGGCGGCCGCGAGGATACCCACTGTGTACTGAATGATCTCGGGATTGTTGAACAGATTCCACGGTGTGATGAAGATGGAACCAATGGCCGCTATCATGCCCCCCATTCGCCAGCTGATACGCGAGGGGGCCACATTGGAGAAATCAAAGGCTGGCGAGACGAAGTTGGCCACGATATTGATGCCGATGGTCGCCAGTACCAGGGTCAGAATGCCCAGCGCTGCTGCCACACCATTGTCGATGCGCGCCACGGTCTCCATCGGGTCATGCAGCATCTCACCGAAGATGGGCTGTGTGCCGGACACCACGACGACGGTGATGATGGCAAACAACAGGAAGTTGACTGGCAGGCCCCAGAAGTTGCCACGCTTCACGTCCCCGGGCGTCGCGCAATAGCGCGAGAAATCGCCAAAGTTGAGCGTCGGCCCAGCGAAGTAGCCCGCCACCAATGCCGCCGCGATCACCATCTGCCAAAGCGCTTCACTGCCGGACAGTGTCTTGCTCCCCAGTGTGAAACTGATGTTTTCCCAGCCGGCCTGCCAGACGATCCAACCTGCCAACGCGAACATCACCACATAGACTGCGGGGCCTGCGAAGTCGATGAAGCGGCGTACGGCATTCATGCCCCACCAGAACACCAACGCCTGCAGCACCCACATGAAGAGGAAGCAGTACCATCCCAGCGTAGAGAGGCCGAAATACTGAACCTCGGTCAACCCTTCCAGCGACGGCACATAACGCAGCAGCACCAGCATCAGTGCATGTGCGGCCAGATATGTCTGGATGCCGTACCACACCACCGCGATCAGGCCACGGATGATCGCGGGAATGTTGGCGCCGTAGATACCGAAAGACTGACGACAGACCACCGGGAAAGGAACACCGGTCAGCTGACTGGGGCGCGAGATCAGATTGGCAAACACCTGCACAATGAGAATTCCCACCAGCATCGCGACCAGTATCTGCCAACTCGCCAAGCCCAGAGTAAACAGGCTGGCCGCAAACACGTAGCCACCGACACTGTGCACATCGGACATCCAGAACGAGAAGATGTTGTACCAGTTCCAGTTCTGATCGCAAGGCGCGAGGTCCTCGTTGATCAGTCGCTTGCTGGCCTCGGGCAGATCAGCGCTTGGGGTGGTCTGGCGTGTCATTGTCGTCTCCAGAGTGGGCCTTTCCCGAGGCGACATGTCTCGGAATGCCTCCCACCTTTCAACAAGCGTGCCAGTGAAACACTTGTTGCTGACTTTCAATCCATAATGCTTTCTCGCACCCTCACCATCCGATCGTCTTTGCCTGGCGGAGACGCGAATCATGAGGAATCCCCAGTAACGACGCACCATTGATGGCTGATCGATCAGGAGTCTGCACCATTGACGAGCAGAGTTCAGGGTGCCGGAAAGGGCCCTCTGCCTTGTCGCGACGTCAGTGGATAGGGGAGTGATTGATGAGGCGAACATACATGATGAAACGAACGTTTCTTTGCTGATGGGCTCCGGGCTGGCACGAAAGCTGCTGGTGCTGGTGGTCATTCGCGGTCAGGCATTCCCGACTTGTCAGTCCCTTCCAGCGCGTGTCATTCGCCTCATTCATCAGGCCAGACACGCCCAGACGAGAACTTCAGCATGCTGCGTCTCAAGGTCATCAACCCCAATACCAGTCACACCATGAGCCAGCAGATGGCCGAGCGCCTGATGCAGCAACTGCCAGAGGATGTAAAGCTGGAGGTGCTGACTGCCGAACATGGCGCCCCAAGCATCGAGACAGCCGTTGAGGAGGCCATGGCCGTCATCGCGCTACTTGCGCTGATCAGTCAGGACAGAGCTGGCCTGCTGGAGACGCCTCCCGCCGATGGCTACCTGCTGGCCTGCTTCGGAGATCCCGGGCTGGAAGCCGCGCGGGAGCTGAGCCCCGTACCGGTATTGGGTATCGCACAGGCAGCCATGCACATGGCGGCACTTTCGGTGCCTCCTTTTGCCATCGTCACCAGCATGGCCAGTACGCTGCCGATGTCGCATCAGCTATTGGAGCGCTACGCGATGCGCTCGCTCTGCTCCACGGTACTGGCGTGCGAGGTGCCGGTAATGACGCTCTCGCAGGCACAGACACCTCCTCCCGCCTTGCTGGAAAGCTGTGAATCCGCTCGGGCCAGCGGTGCTAGAAGTCTGGTGTTGGGGTGCGCTGCGATGGGGCCATTGCGCGACGCCATCGCAGCCAAGATCAAGCTGCCGGTCATCGATCCGATGCTGGCGGGACGTGATCTGCTGCTGACCCTGATGCGTCAGCCTGGTGCTCGCTCAGATAATCTCGTCTCGGAACACAAGCCGCTGAGCGGCATTTTCGCCTCAGGGCTGAGCAGGCTGTAACCCCGCAATGCCAGAGCCTCCAAAGGCCTGAACCACAACGCCCCGACACTCCTGTGAAGGGGCATCGGGGCGTTGCGTCTTTTCAGTCATGGTTCGACTTCCAACCACGGCTCATTGTTCATCTAGGGCTAATGCTTTTCTTCCTGCGACTCCGCCTGAGAACGATCGCCGACGATGACTTTCACCAGTTTGCCGATGCTCAAGCCCTGCACCAGAATCGAGAACAACACGATGATGTAGGTCGTCACCACCAGCGGTTCACGGAATTCGCCTTCAGGAATCGCCAACGCCAGTGCGACCGAGATACCCCCTCGCAGGCCGCCCCAGGTCAGCACTCGAGTGGTGCCCTTGCGGAAGGTATACCAGCGACGCAGGATGCTCAGCGGCACACCGATGATGATCAGGCGAGACAGCAGGATGACAGCCACCAATGTCAGCGCGATACCAATCGCGGTCAGACTGATCGGCATCAGGACCAGCTCGAGGCCAATCAACACGAACAGCACGGCATTGAGAATCTCATCGATCAACTCCCAGAAGCCGTCAAGATAACGGCGTGTGTTATCCGACATCGCTCCAGCACGCGCCATGTTGCCGATGATGAGTCCCGCCACCACCATCGCGATGGGACCAGACACATGAAGAGCAGAAGAGAGCGCGTAACCCCCGAGAACCAGCGCCAGACTCAGCATCACCTCAACCTGATACTGATCAATGCTGCGCATCAACTGATAGACAAGCCACCCCAGCACCAGCCCCATCAGAATACCGCCGCCCGCTTCTTCGACAAACAACAGGCCCATGTGGCCCAGATCAATCTCACCATTACCGGTAGAGGCGGTAGCGAGCAATGCGGTGAACAGCACCACCGCCACGCCATCATTGAAGAGTGATTCACCGACGATGCGAATCTCCATATCCGATGGCGCCCCCGCACTGCGCATGATGCCGAGCACCGCAATGGGGTCCGTGGGCGAGATGAGTGCTCCAAAGACCAGGCAGTAAAGATAGGGCACCTCGATGCTCGCCCACTGAAACAGCCACCAAGCCGCCGAACCGATCACTATCGTCGAGACCAGCACACCCAGCGTTGCGAGCAAGCCAATGGAGCGGCGATAGGCTTTCAGCCGAGAGAGATCAACATGCAGTGCACCGGCAAACAGCAGGAAGGACAGCATGCCGTCCATCAACAGGCTGTTGAAGTTGATCCGCGACAACCAGTCTTCAGCGCTATCCGCGACAGCGGTGGTAATCGCAAAGTGATCCAGCCCGATGACCACCAGAGACAGCACCAATCCGATGGCCATCACGCCAATGGTGGGCGGCAGTCGTAGCACCCGCTGGTTGAACCACATGCACACGGCAGTGATGGTAATGAACAGTGCGGCGAGATTAAGCATCCAAATGCGTTCCTTTGTGGTGATGCTGCCAGCACGCACAGCATAGTCATTCCATGGTACTGGGAAATGGCCTGGGCCACTTGGTCTTCTGTGGCATCGCTCCTGCCAGCGCCCAGGCCCCGTGATAGTGAAATCCCGAACGAGGGCCTCTCAAGCAGATGACGAAGCCAAGCTGAATCAGCTAAAGGCTATACAACTATCACCCGTCCTCTATTTCAGGAATAAAGACGCAAGAAGAGTGAACTCATCTTGGACAGGCAATTTACCAAAGATCTCCAAAACGATCTCGATGGCATAAGTAAAGGCGCAGATCGAACTCGAGCTGATGATAGTCCGGCTCCATATAACAACACAGCTTATAGAACGCCTTGTCATGTGACTTCTCACGCAGATGTGCTAATTCATGCACGACGATCATTTTTAGCAATGGTTCAGGAATACGTCGGAATAAAGAAGAAATTCGAATTTCATTCTTGGCTTTGAGCTTATTACCCTGCACTCGAGAAACGAATGTATGCAATCCCAGTGCATTGTTAATCACGTGAATCTTGTCATCGTAAATCACTTTGCTAATAGGCGCAGAGCTACGCATGAACTGATTTTTCAATGCCATCGTATACTCATACAGCGGACGAGTACCGTTAATGCCATGGACCTCAGGGTATCGCTTCAGAAAAAAGTCAGCCGTCTTTTCTGCCTCCAGCAAGTCATGAGCTTGCTGCTGAAGCTGCGGGCTATAGGCATTGAGATAACGTAAATCAGGTGCCTTCTGGCCACTCTGGCTCATAGTATCTTTCCTGGAACACGACATTGGAAAAAATTTCTCACCTACCTGAGTGCGGTACCGGTACCGCTCGCTCATACGCGCACCCCGACTGACGGTGCCTGAAAACACGAAAACCCGCCGTGGCGGGTTTTCGTGTGTCTGATACTCATGAGTCATTGACACAGAATGTCTACGCAGACTCATGAGCACCATGGCCTATCATGGCAACGCGACCTTTACAGGCCAGCGGCCGCCTTGAGGGCATCAGCACGATCGATCTTTTCCCACGGGAAGGCGGTAAAGGTTTCGGTCTTCTGCTCGCCACTCACGTCAGTCCAGCTGTAACTGTGCTCGAAAGGCTCACGACCGAAGTGCCCGTAGGCTGCCGTCAGCTGGTACATCGGGTGCGCTAGATCCAGCATGGTGGTAATGGCATACGGACGCAGGTCGAAGTGCTCACGTACCAGCTCAACGATCTTGGCATCGCTGATCTTGCCAGTGCCGAAGGTGTTGATCGCGACGGACGTCGGTTCTGCCACACCGATAGCGTAGGAGATCTGGATCTCGCACTTGTCAGCCAAGCCGCTGGCGACAATGTTCTTGGCCACGTAACGGCCGGCATAGGCAGCGCTGCGATCGACCTTGGACGGGTCCTTGCCAGAGAAGGCACCGCCACCATGACGCGCCATGCCGCCGTAGGTATCAACGATGATCTTGCGACCGGTCAGACCACAATCGCCCACCGGGCCACCGATCACGAAGTTACCTGTCGGGTTGATGTGGTACTGGGTCGTCTCGGTCAGCCATTCAGCCGGCAATACCTGCTCGATGATTTCACGCTTGACCATCGCACGCAGATCTTCCTGAGATACGTCCGGATCGTGCTGAGTCGAGAGGACGACCGCTTCAACGGAGATCGGCTTGCCGGCTTCGTTGTAACGGAAAGTGACCTGGCTCTTCGCATCAGGACGCAGCCACGGCAGCATGCCGTTCTTGCGCAGTTCAGCCTGACGCTCCACAAGACGGTGGGCGTAGTGGATCGGCGCCGGCATGTAGGATTCGGTCTCGTTGGTGGCATAGCCGAACATCAGGCCCTGATCACCCGCGCCCTGATCTTCCGGTTTGCTGCGGTCAACGCCTTGGGCGATGTCAACGCTCTGCTTGCCGATCAGGTTCAGGACACCACAGGTCGCGCCGTCGAAGCCGACGTCGGAAGAGGTGTAGCCGATATCGGTGATGACTCGACGTACCAGCTCCTCGAGATCCACCCACGCAGTGGTGGAAATCTCGCCGGCCACGATGGCAACGCCCGTCTTGACGAGCGTTTCACACGCAACGCGTGCCTGCTTGTCGCGTGCGATGATGGCATCGAGCACGGCGTCGGAAATCTGATCAGCAATCTTGTCCGGATGACCTTCAGACACTGACTCGGATGTGAAGAGTGAGTATTCGCTCATTGGTCCTCGACCCTCTTTTCGGATGCGGGGATGATTCGGCCACTGACGGCAGATTGCTGCTTGAGACCGAGTAGAAACACGCTTGCGGCGCACGATGAGGCTTGGCTCAGATGGCTTGGCCTCGGGGTGGCGAGTTTACACGCCACTTATGTGAGTGCCTAGCGCCATGAGCCACCTACGGCGGTCATATCGAGACCTTTTTGCGACAAGGTCATACCTAGTGGCTGGCTCAGGGCTGGCTCAAGTCAAAGTCTGTGCTTTGCGTGGCAGTCATCATCACTGCCAATACCTCTATATACCTCTTATGAACCTCCCTACGGGCGGAATGAGGTTTGCCGCGCCCTGTCATCTCGGTGACAATGCTCATTCGGAGATAACGCTCGGGCACTTGTCCGTGCGTCACAAGGTTCACGCGACGCCTCTGTCTTTCCCAGCGCGCACAGTCCTTCACGACGTCATGCGCCCTCAGCAGATCGCCGTGATTCATTGCCCCCACTCTTGACGCCCCGCAGGCGAGGAGCTACTGCATGCCTTCCCGTTTTGACCTGGCCAACGCCATCCGTGCACTTTCCATGGACGCCGTTCAGAAAGCCAAGTCTGGCCACCCCGGCGCCCCCATGGGCATGGCCGACATCGCTGAAGTGCTCTGGAACGATCACCTCAAGCACAATCCGGCCAACCCGAACTGGGCCGACCGTGACCGCTTCGTGCTGTCCAATGGCCACGGCTCCATGCTGCTCTACTCGCTGTTGCACCTCACGGGTTACCAGCTGAGCCTTGAAGATCTGCAAAACTTCCGCCAGCTACACTCCAAGACTGCTGGGCATCCGGAATACGGCTACGCGCCGGGCATCGAGACCACTACTGGCCCATTGGGTCAGGGCCTGGCCAATGCGGTGGGCATGGCGATTGCCGAGAAGACACTGGCGGCGCAGTTCAACCGTCCGGGTCATAACATCGTCGATCACACTACCTGGTGCTTCCTGGGTGATGGCTGCCTGATGGAAGGTATCTCCCACGAAGTCAGCTCATTGGCCGGCACCCTGGGTCTGGGCAAGCTGATCGCGCTGTATGACGACAACGGTATCTCCATCGATGGCGAAGTCGAAGGCTGGTTCACCGACGATACCGCCAAGCGCTTTGAAGCGTACGGCTGGCATGTCGTGGCTAACGTTGATGGCCACAAGCCGGAAGAGATCAATGCCGCCATCGCGCTGGCCAAGAGCCACGACGACAAGCCGAGCCTGATCATCTGCAAGACCGTGATCGGCTTTGGCGCACCCAACAAGGAAGGCACCGAGGCTTGTCACGGCGCGCCGTTGGGCGATGACGAAGTCGCCGCCACCCGCAAGAAGCTGGGCTGGACTCACGCTCCCTTCCATATTCCGGAAGACATCTACCACGGCTGGGATGCCAGCGAGCGCGGCACCAAGCTCGAGAGCGAGTGGGACACCCGCTTTGTCCGCTATCAGGAAGCGCACCCGGAACTGGCCGCCGAGTACACACGTCGTCTGGCCGGCAAGCTGCCGCATAACCTGACCAGTGAGAAGATGATCGAAGACGCCCAGGCCGCCGGCGATAGCCCCGCGACCCGCAAGGCGTCCTTCGAGTGCTTAAACCAACTGGGCCCGCAGCTGCCGGAACTGCTCGGCGGTAGCGCTGACCTGGCACCGTCCAACCTGACCTTCTGGAAGGGTGCCAAGGCTATCACCCACGATGATTTCAGCGGCAACTACCTGCACTACGGGGTACGTGAGTTCGGCATGGGCGCGATCATGAACGGTGCTGGCCTGCACGGCGGCTTCATTCCGTACGGCGCGACCTTCCTGATCTTCATGGAATACATGCGCAATGCCGTACGCATGGCCGCATTGATCGGTCAGCAGGTTATCTACGTCTTCACCCACGACTCCATCGGTCTGGGCGAAGATGGTCCGACCCACCAACCGATCGAGCAGCTGACCAGCCTGCGCACCACGCCGAACCTGTCCACCTGGCGCCCGGCGGATGCTGTGGAAACCGCCGCCGCATGGGATGCGGCCATCAAGCGTCATTCCGGCCCGACCGCGCTGATCCTGTCGCGTCAGAACCTGCCGCACCAGAATCGTGACAAGGCGCAGCTGGCCAACATCGGTCGTGGCGGTTACGTACTGAAAGATGCCGCCAACGGCCAACCGGAACTGATCCTGATCGCGACGGGCTCTGAAGTCGGCCTCGCGATGGATGCTGCCGCTGAGCTGGAAACCGCCGGTCGTGCCGTGCGTGTCGTCTCCATGCCGGCCACCGATCTGTTCGATGCCCAGGACATGGAATATCGCGAATCCGTGCTGCCGTCCTCCGTCACTGCACGTGTGGCGATCGAGGCCGGTCATCGTGACTTCTGGTTCAAGTACGTCGGCCTGAACGGCGATATCGTCGGCATGGAGACCTTCGGGGAATCCGCACCGGCGGGAGACCTGTTCAAGCACTTCGGCTTCACCGTCGAGAATGTTGTCGAGCGTGCCAGCAAGCTACTGGGCTGATACCCCAATAGAAAGTCAGCGCTAGAATATTGGGGCTTGAACATCAGTGCCAGTATCACAGCGCTATCGACGCCGCTGTCTCCCGCAAGGGGGCAGCGGCGTTTTGCTGTGCTCTCTCCCCATTTCCATCGTGGGGGCGTTGCTGCCTTGTGCGTTGCGGCACGTCTTGAGGTGAGTTTCATGGCAGGCTCAATCTCCGCCTCCTCGATAAGGGCCTCCTGGATTCCCGCTGGGTCATGTGGAAAGTGTCGCCTGTAGTCAACGCCCATTCGACCTGGCGATACCGGGTGACACGATTCAACCAGCGTGAGCATTCAGCTTGCGGCGATTTTCGTCTCCCGCGACACTCTCTGGCCCGACTACACAACTGGCCAATATCAGTAGTCTAACTACCCGTCGTTAGACGAAAAAACCCATAAATCAGGCGCTTGCGCACGTCTCGTGCCCCCCGCCCACCAATGCGATGCGCTACCATGAACCCCCTACGAGAAGAACATCACGACACACGACACGAGACACACTTGAGCCACGACAGCCCTCTGAAGACATCAACGTCTGCCTCGGAATCGAAGCAGCGCCAACAGCGGGAAAACGCCCCACTGCGTATCGCCATCAATGGCTACGGGCGTATCGGTCAATGTGTGCTCAGGGCACTGGTCGAGCGTGAAGCGCGCGGCGAGTCTCTGCCACTGGAGGTCGTGGCGATCAACGAGCTGTCGGACCTCGATACCATCACCTATCTGACGCGTTACGACACGACTCACGGCCGCTTCCCCGGCACGGTAGAGCAGTGTGATGGACAGCTGGTAGTCAACGGCCACGCCATCACCATCTTGTCTGAGGCAGATCCCGACTATTTGCCGTGGCAGGCACTGGGGATTGATCTG
This sequence comes from Cobetia sp. L2A1, assembly GCF_009796845.1. Taxonomy (NCBI): domain Bacteria; kingdom Pseudomonadati; phylum Pseudomonadota; class Gammaproteobacteria; order Oceanospirillales; family Halomonadaceae; genus Cobetia; species Cobetia sp. L2A1. The sequence continues at coordinate 3,991,746 of NZ_CP047025.1, forward strand.
GTGCTGGAGTGCTCCGGTAGCTTCAAGGATCGCGCCACTGCCGAGCGTCATCTGGCAGCAGGCGCAGGTCGCCTGCTGTTTTCACAGCCAGGCGATACCGATGCTGATGTAGACGCCACCATCGTATGCGGCATCAATCAATCTGCACTGTGCGCGGGGCTGAGCATCGTCTCCGCTGCCTCCTGCACGACCAACTGCCTGATCCCGGTATTGACCGTATTGGAGCAGGCTTTCGGGCTGGAGCGTGGTGTGACCACCACAGTGCACTCAGCGATGAATGATCAACCAGTGATCGATGCCTACCACCAGACTGACTTGCGTCTGACGCGCTCAGCGATGGGCTCGATCGTGCCGGTGGATACCGGACTGGCCAAGGGTATCAATCGCTTGATGCCGCATCTTGAGGGTCGTTTTGAGTGCCTTCATCTACGCGTGCCAACCATCAACGTCTCGTGCATGGACATGTCGATTGAAGTGAAGCGTGATGTGACGGCGGAAGAGGTCAATGCCTTGCTGCGCACCGCCTGTGCCGAGCGTCTTTGTGGGCTGATAGGGTTGAGCGAGGAGCCAACGGCATCCATCGACTTCAACCACGATCCGCGCTCGGGTATCGTGGACACGACCCAGACCCGCGTTGCCGGCGACCGCCTGATCAAGTTGCTGTGCTGGTTCGACAACGAATGGGGCTTTGCCAATCGCATGCTGGATGTCGCCACACACTGGCACGCCTGCGATTCAATGCCTCGGGCGACGGGAGATCTCCCCACTGATTCACGACCAAGGAACCCGTCATGAACGTGAAAACGATGACTGCTCTCGACCTGTCCGGTAAGCGTGTCCTGATCCGCGAAGACCTCAATGTCCCGATTCGCGACGGCAAGGTGAGCAGCGATGCCCGTATCCGTGCCAGCCTGCCGACCATCAAGGCAGCCCGCGATGCTGGTGCACGCGTCATGCTGATGAGTCATCTGGGGCGCCCGACCGAAGGCCAGCCGGAAGACCAGTTTTCGCTTGCACCGGTCGCGGCGCATCTAGGCAAGCTGCTCGGTAGCCCAGTCCGCCTGATCAGCGATTATCTCGATTCCGCACCGGACATTGCTGATGGCGAAGTGGTACTGCTCGAAAACGTGCGCTTCAACGTCGGTGAAGGCAAGGATGAAGAAGCGCTGTCTCGCGCCTATGCATCACTTTGCGATATCTACGTGATGGACGCCTTCGGTACCGCACACCGCGCCCAGGCCTCAACTCACGGCGTCGCCCGCTTCGCACCGGCTGCCTGCGCTGGCCCGCTACTGGCAGCAGAGCTTGAAGCCCTCGAGAAAGCTTTGGCGGCACCACGCGCGCCGATGGTCGCCATCGTCGGCGGCTCCAAGGTATCCACCAAGCTGGAAGTGCTCAAGGCACTGTCTGACAAGTGCCACCAGCTGATCGTCGGCGGTGGCATCGCCAACACCTTCATTGCAGCGGCCGGCTACAACGTCGGCAAGTCGCTCTACGAGGCTGACCTGCTCGATACCGCACGCGCACTGATGGATAAGGTAGAGATTCCGCTGCCGACCGATGTCGTGGTCGCCACCGAATTCTCTGACAAGGCAGAAGCGATCGTACGCGCGGTCTCTGACGTACGTGACGACGAGATGATTCTGGATATTGGCCCGGACACCGCGTCTCGTTTCGGCGCGCTGCTCAAGGGTGCCGGCACCATTCTGTGGAATGGTCCGGTCGGCGTGTTCGAGATCGAGCAGTTCGCCAATGGCACCGAGAAGCTGGCCTACGCCATCGCCGAGAGCGACGCCTTCTCGATTGCCGGTGGCGGTGACACCCTGGCGGCCATCGACAAGTACGACGTCGAGTCTCGCGTGTCCTACATTTCTACCGGTGGTGGCGCTTTCCTCGAATACGTGGAAGGCAAGGTACTGCCGGCCGTTGCGGCATTGGAAGCCGCAGCAAGCTGAACCCGTCTGTGTCCTCATCGGCGCAGGCAATAGAGTCACGGCCACAAGGTCGCCCCTCGTCAATTGACGGGGGGCACCCGACGCTTCTCCACTCGATTCCTCAAAAAGACAGGTGAGATCATGGCATTGATCAGCATGCGCCAGATGTTGGACCACGCAGCCGAGTACGGATACGGCATCCCGGCGTTCAACGTCAACAACCTCGAGCAGATGCGCGCCATCATGGAAGCCGCCGATCACACCGATTCTCCGGTGATCGTTCAGGCTTCCGCCGGTGCACGCAAATACGCTGGCGCACCGTTCCTCCGGCACTTGATTCTGGCTGCCATCGAGGAATTCCCGCACATCCCGGTCGTCATGCACCAGGATCACGGCACCTCCCCGGCGATCTGTCAGCGCTCCATCCAGCTGGGCTTCAGCTCAGTGATGATGGACGGCTCGCTGGGAGAAGATGGCAAGACTCCGGCTAGTTACGAATACAATGTCGACGTGACCCGTCGCACCGTCGAGATGGCGCACGCCTGTGGTGTGTCAGTCGAAGGCGAACTGGGTTGCCTCGGCTCGCTGGAAACCGGCATGGCCGGTGAAGAAGATGGCGTCGGCGCAGAAGGCATCCTGGATCACGAGCAGATGCTGACCAACCCGGAAGAAGCTGCTGACTTCGTCAAGAAGACGCATGTCGATGCACTGGCGATCGCGATTGGTACCTCTCATGGTGCCTACAAGTTCACCAAGCCGCCGACAGGTGACACCCTGTCTATCCAGCGCATCAAGGAAATTCACGCCCGCATTCCGGAGACGCACCTGGTCATGCACGGCTCTTCCTCCGTGCCACAGGAATGGTTGGAAATCATCAACGAATACGGTGGCAAGATTCCGGAAACCTACGGCGTGCCGGTCGACGAGATTGTCGAAGGCATCAAGCACGGCGTGCGCAAGATCAATGTCGATACTGACCTGCGTCTGGCCTCTACCGGCTCTATCCGTCGCTTCATGGCACAGAACCCGTCCGAATTCGACCCGCGCAAGTATCTGAGCGAGTCCGTGAAGGCCATGCGCGACATCTGTATCGCGCGTTATGAAGCCTTCGGTGCCGCCGGTCACGGCAGCAAGATCAAGCCGATCAATCTCGAGCAGATGTTCGAGCGTTACGCCCGTGGCGAGCTGGACCCGAAGATCAACTGATCTTCCTACGCCCACAGATGAAACCCTGAAAAGGCGACCCGATAGGGTCGCCTTTTTTTATCTTCATATACTGGAATACTGACGATCACATGGGGCCAGATACTCGCTGCCTGGTACCTGCGCAGGTATCCTTATATTAACGGCATACGGCACACACGCCGCCGGCCACTCGTTTATCGTCAATATCTCAGGAGTCATCATGGCCTCGCTCAAGGATCAGCTATCCGGGCTTGTCTATTCCACCGAACATGGCGCAACCTGCCCTGAGTGCCGCCGCGCGGAGGCAGAGTGCGAGTGTGCTGATCTGGCCGAACGTGAACGGCTGGAAAATCTGGATGGCGTGGTACGCATTCGCCGTGAAACCAGTGGCCGCAAGGGTAAGGGTGTTACCACCGTGACGGGTATTCCGCTCGCCGAGAAGGAACTCAAGACGCTCGCCAAGACTCTCAAGCAGCGATGCGGTACCGGCGGTAGTCTCAAGGACGGCATCGTGGAGATTCAGGGCGATCATCGCGATACGCTCAAAGCCGAACTCGCTCGACTGGGCTATACCGTCAAGTTGGCCGGCGGCTGAGTCATATAAGCCATCTTTTTCAAGAGCCTCAAAAGGGACTTACATGCCGCATTCCGATACACAACGCCATTCTTGCTCGGCGTGCAGTCGCGCGCCAGGTCGTGCTACCCGCGCCATCCCTGTTCGCGCCATCTCTGTTCGCGCTATCACCCTCACGGCGCTGCTGGCCGGCGTATTGGGATTGAGTGGCTGCATGACAGGCCCCGACTTCACGCAGATGGATGCACGCGTGGTGCCACAGCAGGCCTTCACGGCGCCAGCGGATGCCCAGCTTGAAGTACGCTTGGTGGATGTCTCGAAGGCGGATACTCCTGCCGGTCTGATTGCCAGCACACGCTACGGTGGCCTACGACAGGGGCCCTTCCCTGTCAGCCTGCAGTACGATCGCAATGCCATCGAAGACGGTCATCGCTATGCACTACAGGCGGATGTGCGCAGCGAGGGACAGCTTTACTGGATCAATGACACGGCCGTACCGGTATTCGAAGGCAACAGTGCGCGTGATAACGTGACTGAAGTTCCCATCATGCCGCTACCTCGTGCACTTGGGCACTGAGGCGGCGCGTTCGGCTCTGACGCTCGATCCGACAGCTCTCAATCCGACATACGCGACGGCGTGCGCTAGACGCCGACGCCCCTCTAGCGGGTAGGACAACATCATGCAATGGCTGGAATATCTGCTCCCCGTCTTCTTTCTGACCCCATTGGGCGCCATCGCGCTGGTGGTGTTGGGCATGCGTGGCCTGCATGAGCGGCGCATCCAGTCACCACTGACTCGCCGCCAGCTGCGCGAGCCGGGCCAGAGCCTGCGTGATCGTCTGGATGCCGCCTTTCAAGCGTTGTTTCTTGATGGCGCGCTGGGGCCGTTGATCACCCTGAGTCCACTGGTCTACGGCATGGGTCGCATGGTCTTCGGCGAGCATCAAAACTGGCTGGAGTGGTCTGGCTACGGACTGGCCTGTGCGCTGTTCGTGCTGATCTTTGCGCTGCGCCTGACGCGTCACTTCCAGCGTATCCGCAAGCTCAAGCTGGGTCTCGCTTGCGAGCTGTCCATCGGACAGGAGCTGGACCAGCTGATTCGTCCGGAACAGTTGAGTAGCGTGGTCTATCACGACGTACCCGCTGACGGCTTCCATATTGACCATCTGGTGGTAACACCGGCCGGCGCTTACGCGATTCGTACCAAGGCCCGCTCACGTTCACTGGATGCCCTGGGCGTGATCAAGAATGAGGTCAAGTTGAAGGATGGTCGCCTGTATTTCCCGGGTAGCCGCGAACGCAAGCCGCTGCGCGAGACGCGTATTGCCCGCGACTGGACCGCCGCCTGGCTGAAGCGCGAATGTGGCGTCGACGTCCCGGTCCATGGCGTGCTGGCACTGCCCGGCTGGCAGATCATCCCGCAAGGTGAGCAGCGTAAGGGCGACCCTGATGTCGTCAACGGCGAGGGGCTGGCCAAGTGGCTGAGTACCCGCTGCATGTCACCCGAGGCCGATTGTCCAGTACTGGATGAGTCTCTCAAACGGCGTATCAATGAGGCAATTCTTGATCGCGTACAGGCCGAACGTCTTGCCAACACGTAGCACAAAAGACGTGTCAACGAGACAGACGGTGAGGCTGCACCTGAGACAGTGACGCCACTCTCCTCACCCGTCGCCCGATAAAGGCTTGCCAAGGCGTCCGGCGCGGCATTAAATACGCGCCGGTCCAGCTCTGGCACCCTTAACGCGCTATCGCAATGATGGCGCTCTTGGCGACATATCTCGCATGAAACTCATCACCTTCGACGCTTTTCGCACTCTCGGTATTCCCGGCGTTCGCTATATCAAGCCGGAGCGCATGCTAGACCATCTCGATGAGATCCGCGCGGCCGACATCCTGTTATTCCCCGAGTACTGGCAGATCACTACGCTGGTCTATGGCCTGGGGAAACGTATCTTCCCGAGCCTGCCCAGCTACGCGATCGGCCACGATAAGGTCGAGCAGACGCGTGTCTTTCAAGCCATCTGTCCCGACAACGTCCCGGCGACCGAAATTCGTGGGGCGAGCCGTCAGTCGATGGATGATATCGAGGCGCGCTTCGGCTACCCGCTGATCGTCAAGGAAGTGAAGAGCGCGATGGGTATCGGTGTCAAACTGATCACCTGTCGCGCTGAGCTGGAAGCGCATGCCATAGATCACCCAGTACTGTATGCCCAGCCACGACTCGATATCGACCGCGATCTGCGCATCGTCGTGGTCGGTGGGGAAGTCATCACGGCTTACTGGCGCGTCACGCCACTGGGAGGCTATCGCTCCAATATCAGCCAGGGTGGTGAGACGGCTTACGACAATATTCCGGGTCCCGCTATTGCGCTGGCACTGCGCCTGGCGAAGACACTAGGCGTCGATCATGCCGGCTTCGATATCGCGATGGTTGACGGATGTCCTATCGTATTCGAGTTCAATCGGCTGTTCGGCAATCAGGGTATCGTCGATAGTTCACGCCGAATCGGGGCAGCCATCAGTCGCTATCTCGCCCTAGAGAGTAGCGATAGTGATCCGATGCCGCCGATGATAAGCCCGCAAGCATCGCCCACACCTTGCCTCGAAGTCGCCTGAGCACCGCTTGTACAGCCGCATTGCATACCACGCCTGATCGCCTTGCTTCACTTTCCAACGCTCAGCGCTACTGTCAAAAGCCAAAAAAGCCGCCCCAGTGGGCGGCTTTTCAATACGTCACGACTGGCTATCGATCACAACCGTGAAGGACGGCTATGCGGGTCGCCTTCAATATGGTTCTTCGGCGGATCCTGCAGCGGCTTGCCAGCAGCCGGAACATCACCTTCCTCTATCTCCCAGCTACCGGCCTCGCTCCAGGGATCATCTGCCGGGAACTCCTCGATATTGATCTCCTTCACTGAATAGTCCGGCTGATAGCGTAGATCATAATGTGCCGCACGTACGACGGAGATGCACAGCAGCAGCGCTACCAGCAGTAGCGGGACACCGCCGATGATCGAAGCGGTCTGCAAGGTATCCAGTCCGCCGACAAACATCAGCACGATGGGCATGAACGACAGTGCGAAGGCCCAGAACAGACGATTCCAGCGCATCGGCTCTTCATCCACTTCCTTCTGCACCACGGCAGCGAGAATGTAGGAGATGGAGTCGAAGGTGGTGGCCGTGAAGATCAGTGCCAACAGAGTGAAGGCAAAGATCACCAGGTAATCCAACGGCAGCGTATGCAGCATCGCGAAGATAGCCGCCGTCGGACTCTGTTCATTCAGAATACTCACCACATCCAGTATTCCCGATAGCTGCAGGTACAGTCCGTAGTTACCCAACACCATGAAGAACAGGAAGCAGCCCATGGTGCCGAAGAACATCGAACCCGCCACCATCCCACGGATGGTACGCCCGCGCGAAATGCGAGCGATGAACAGGCCAACACTCGGTGCGAATACCAGCCACCATGCCCAGTAGAAGATCGTCCAGTCTTGCGGGAAGTGCGTATTCTCGAAACCCTTGAATTCGCTAAACGGTTCCGTCCAGGTCGCCATGTGGATGAGATTGCTCATCACGCGTCCCAACGCGTCCAGCCCGGTATTAGCCATGAACAGGGTGGGTCCGGCAATGAAGACGAACAGCAGCAGACCGATAGCCAACCAGAAATTGATGTCGGAGAGCAGTTTGATGCCTTTCTTGAGCCCCACGTAGGCGCTATAGCCAAATAGCGCCGTGCACACCAACAACACGATAACCTGCGTGGTCAGCGACTTGGGCACGCCGAATAGCTCATGTACCCCTTCGTTGATCATCGGTGCCGCCAGACCCAGTGTGGTTGCACCGCCGCCGAGCATACCGAAGATGAAGCTGATATCGACCAGCTTGCCCAACCACCCCCGCGCCAGCTTCTCGCCCAGCACTGGCATCAGCGCTTCAGAGATCTTCAGCACACTGTGGTGGCGTACATAGTAGAAATAGGCGATAGGGACGGCAGGAATCAGATAGATAGCCCACGCCAGTGGCCCCCAGTGGAAGATGCCATAGGCAGCGGCCCATTCAGCGGCTTCCGGTGTCTGGCCCTCGATGTGGAACGGCGGTGACTGGTAGTAGTAGACCCACTCGATCATCGACCAGTAGAGAATCGAGGCTCCGATGCCCGCGCAGAACAGCATGGCCGCCCAGGACACCATCGAGAACTCAGGCTTCTCTTCCGGCTCGCCAAGTTTAATCTGTCCGATATCGCTGAAGATGATGTAGACCATGAAGCCGCCTGCACCAACCCCCATCATCAGGTACAACACGCCGAGCTTGCTGGTGACGAAGTCCTTGGCTGCCGCTACCCACAGCGCACCTTGCTCGGGGAAGACAAGTAGCGGTACGGTCACTGCCAGCAGCAAAAGGATAGAACCGAAGAAGGTCGGCTTGTCGATCATGTCGAACGAATTTCGCACGCCTCCCTCGGAAGAGGCAGAAGAGGTCTTGGCCGGTTTCGTACTCATGAATAAGCCTCGGTTATAATTTTTATTCCTCCATGATTGTCGCGCCATCATGGATTGTCGAAGGCAGCGTTGCGCCGCTCTTCGTATAATTCTAGTACAACACTTTGATAGTTTTAGTAAAGTTAATTCAACGGCGACTTGCTGCATATTTACATGGCATCGCGCCACAACCGCACCACGATGCCATCTGACTTCAAGTGCGGACGTCAATCCCCCCGCAGACGACCACCCATTTCCTGTGCCAGATCAACGGCGAAGTGATCCGTCATGCCACCGATAAAATCGAGCATGCGTCGATAGCTGCGATAGAGATCCCAGTCACGCGTGGGAGTATTTTCACCGATCAACGCCAGCACCCGCTCATGCTTGAAGCTGGAGCGTCCAGTGGTATGCAGCTCATGCGCCGCACCGATAAAGGCCTCGAGTAGAATACCTAGCGTGGTATAGGCGCCGATTTCCAGCTTGGCCTTACGCTCATTGCGAAAGATTTTCTGACGCGCCAGATTCTTGGCTTCACGCACACCCCAGCCAAGATCAGGATGACAGAGGTCCAGCAGGTCCTCACTGAGCGTACCCGCAAGCAGCTCATGCTCGTGCAGCACGAAGGCCTCAGCGACATCTTTCACGGCGCGCTCCATCGCCGCCCCTCGCAGTGCGGCTACCTTGCGTCGCTGAGACGTGCCTCTAGCTTCCATCTCGGCATACTCACGCGGTTCACCGCCACTGATGCCTGTCAGTATGTCGAATACCTCCGTGAACTGGAGAATGCCCATCTCGAGGCCGTCTTCCAGATCCAGCAGCGCGTAGCAGATGTCATCTGCCGCCTCGACCAGCCATGCCAACGGGTGACGGCACCAGCGTCCATCGGCACGTGCTATCAGCCCACAGCGCTCTGCAACGCCATCCAGCAGCTCTCGCTCACTCTGATAGCAACCGAACTTGCCACCAGCGGTGGCGTGTTCCACCGTCCATGGGTACTTGAGCAGTGTGCCCAATGTGGCCGCTGTCAGGCGCATGCCACCATGAAACTGGTTGTACTCAATCTGGGTGACGATACGAAAACCCTGCGCATTGCCTTCATAGGTGAGCAGGTCGGCGCGCTCGGTCTCACTGAGCCCGGTGAGGCGTCCGTGACCGCTGGCAGCTTCGGCAGCGAACCAGTCACGAATGGCATACTCTCCCGCATGGCCGAAGGGCGGATTACCGATGTCGTGCCCAAGGCACGCCGTCTGCACAATCACGCCGAGGTCGGCTGGCGTGATCCATTCAGGCAGGCGCGCGTGCAGCTTCTCACCGACCATCATGCCCAATGAACGCCCGACACAGCCGACTTCCAGGGAGTGAGTCAGACGGGTATGGATATGATCATTATCGGTCAGCGGATGTACCTGGGTCTTGCGTCCCAAGCGACGGAACGAGCCGGCGAACACGATGCGGTCATGGTCCTTGTGGAAAGGTGTACGCCCCATCTCACGTGGCGCGGTACCCGGCGCATCGTGCAGACGACTCGGCTCCAGCAGGCGTTCCCAGTTCATTGGTGACATCAAAAGACTCCTTGGCGATCGCCCGAGCAAGACAGCGAAAGCAGACGACAGAGGGCAAGCACGCGCATAAAAAAAGAGGACAGGGGATTGTGGCACCCTGTCCTCTTGCTCTCCAGCTTCCCTCTCACCCTGCCTCGGCCAATCATGACCGAGGCAGGAGCGAGGCAGGAGCGATGCACGAACACGGCACGACAATGGCGCGCCTCTGAAGCGGTCAGTCTTCCGCCAGTGCAGGCAACAGCACCTTGAGCTTGCGCGTCAGGGTATTGCGTCCCCAGCCCAGTAATTCTGCGGCTTCGCCCTTGCGTCCGCCGGTGTGCTTGAGCGCCGTCTCGATCAGGATGCGCTCGAAGTCCGGCACGGCCTCTTCCAGCAGATGGGTATGGCCAGCCGCCAGAGCACGGTCCGCCCACTCACGGAAGGCCCCCCGCCAATCGCCCGACGCGGCCTCGGTGCCGCTGGCGTCACGCAGCTCCGGCGGCAAGTCTTCCACCATCACCTCACGCCCAGAGGCCATCACTGTCAGCCAGCGACAGGTGTTCTCGAGCTGACGCACGTTGCCGGGCCAATCGAAGCGTGTGAGGTGCTTCTCGGCCGCCTCAGTCAATATCTTGGGCTCCGTCGAGAGTTCACGTCCAGCTTCACCGAGGAAGTGGCTCATCAGGCGTGGAATGTCTTCACGGCGCTCCGACAAGCGCGGCAGATGCACGCGAATGACATTCAGGCGGTGAAAGAGATCTTCACGGAAGCGACCATCTTCCACCAGCCGCTCCAGATGCTGGTGCGTCGCGGCGATGATACGCACGTCAACCTTGACCGGCGTGACACCGCCCACACGATAGAACTCGCCATCGGCCAGCACACGCAACAGACGTGTCTGGGTCTCGGCGGGCATGTCGCCAATCTCATCGAGAAACAGCGTGCCGCCATCAGCCTGTTCGAAGCGCCCACGCCGGAGTGCCGTGGCCCCGGTGAAAGACCCCTTTTCGTGACCAAACAGCTCGGATTCCATCAGGTCTTTCGGAATCGCCGCCATATTGAGTGCGATAAAGGGTTTAGTCGTGCGCGGCGAGTGCTGATGCAATGCCTGTGCAACTCGCTCCTTGCCGGTGCCGGACTCACCATTGATCAGCACGGTGATATGCGACTGGGACAGACGGCCAATGGCGCGAAACACCTCCTGCATGGCCGGCGCTTCACCGATGATCTCCTTGGTGAGACCTGCCGGCACGGCGACGGGTGCCTTGGATTCGCGTGAGTGCGCCACGGCGCGACGTACCAATGCCAACGCCTCATCCACATCGAAGGGTTTGGGCAGGTATTCAAAAGCCCCGCCCTGATAAGAGGCAACGGCACTGTCGAGGTCGGAGTGTGCCGTCATCACGATCACCGGCAAGTCGGGATACTGCTCACGCACACGCGCCATCAGGTCGAGGCCATCGATACCCGGCATGCGGATATCGGTCACCAGTACATCAGGGCACTGACGCATGATGCTGGCTTGCGCCAGGTCAGCACGCTCAAAGCACTCCACTTCCAGGTCGGGGTGGGCCAACGCGCGCTCCAGCACCCAGCGGATGGCGCGATCGTCATCAACAATACAGACACGGGCAGTCTCGCTCATGTGTGATCTCCAGAAGTGCCGGCAAGCGGGATAAGTAGGCGGAATTCGGTATGGCCGGGGCGCGAGTCACATTCGATCAGCCCCTGATGCTGGTGCAGGATGCCTTGGGCTATCGATAACCCAAGACCTGAGCCTTCGGCACGCCCCGAGACCATCGGATAGAACAGCGTCTCACGCAGGATCTCGGGGATTCCGGGGCCGTTATCAATGATGGCCAGCTCACAGACCAATCGATGGCGCTCGTGGCCCAGCGTGAACTGACGACGCGCCCGAGTGCGCAGCGTAATCTCGTAATGTGAAGCTTCCCCGTCAGCCAGCCCCTCGGGCTGCTGCTCATTGAGCGCCTGGGTCGCATTGCGCGCGATGTTGAGTACCGCCTGAATCAGCTGCCCCTCATCACCGATCACCTCGGGAAGACTCGGGTCATAATCCGCCACCATGGTGATGCTGTTGCCTTCGGCCAGCAGCAGCGAACGCACACGCTCGGTGACAGCATGAATATTGACTGGCGCCTGCAAGGGAGGACGGTTCGGGCCCAACATGCGATCGACCAGATCACGTAGACGGTCGACCTCCTCGATGATGATCCGCGTGAACTCCACCATCTGGGGCTCAGGCAGATCGCGCTCCAGCAGCTGAGCAGCGCCACGAATGCCCCCCAGCGGATTCTTGACCTCATGGGCCAGCCCGCGCGTCAGCACCTTGACGGCTTCCTGCCGCGCAATCAGTGCCTCTTCACGCGAAATCTGCATCAGACGATCACGCGGCTCTATCTCGACCAGCAGCTCATCGCGGCTGATCGGGGTCGCCGTGAAGTCGACCGTCAGTACCTCATTGGCCACATTGACGATTTCGGCTTCACGTTGGGTGTAGGGGTGCTGCTCATCAAGCGCCTTGCGCAAGACCTTGATAGGGTCGGCATCCATACCCGTCAGATGCTCTGGCGTGTGGCCCTTGACGCGCACCAGACTGACCGCCAGCAATGTCTCTGCCGCCGGGTTCATCCATACCACTCGCAGCTGTGCATCCAGCACCACTACAGCAGTATTGAGGTGTTCGAGCAGTCGTTGATGCATGAGTTTATTCGCCATTCGCGGTACGTCTCCCTGTTCTGCAATAACCGCGCCAGTCTGGTGCAGGTGCCGTGTGTGTGGCATCCGATGCTGTGCACGTCATATCACACCTCACCCATTGCATCATTATGGTGCACCCATGAGATGGACTGCCATGTCCGCCATAATTTTACCTGCACATCCGTCAGCGATGCTGACTCCCAAAAAATGAAAAAGCCGCCCGAAGGCGGCCTGTCGATATTCATGCTAATTGACGCGAGCACCAATCAGCCCCCGCTATTCGCAGGATTGTTGGGGTTGCGCGGCAGATTGACACTGGCACGCTGCACATAGATGACGCGTGGCTCACTGGTCTGACGGACGCGACCTGAGGCATCCAATAACTCAGCCTGAATGACATGCTTGCCTCGCGCCAGTGCAGGCACCATGAACACACTGCTGTTCATTGCCGACTGCGACGGTGCACCATCGACGGTCACGCGTACCTTGTCCCCCGGCCGCAATGCTGGCTCGATACCAAGACGCACGGCCAGGTTTCCGGCCTGACCAGTAGGCAAGGTTTCCTCATTGGCGGGGCTCTGTATGGCAAAGCGAGTATAGCCCCGGAAGCGCACATCCACCGCTGGCGCCACGCGGGTCCGCGAGGAAGACGACTCGGATGATGGCGCGACACGCGCAGACGATGAACGCGGTACACCAGACGACTCTGCAGACGGCACGACGCTCAGTGGTGTCAGCTTCACCTTGCTACCTCCAGCAGGCTGATCACTGAACACGACATTGCCATTGGCATCCACATGACGGTAGACCTGAGCCGCCTGAACCTCGAATGACACACTTGGCAATACCAGCAACAACGCCAGTAACAGGCAGCCCATTGGGCCGCTCATTACTTGAGTGCGCGCGAGCGAGTCTGATAACGATCTATGTTCAGTCGCAGTACTACCGACAGATAAAGCGGATACGAAAGGCCACATCCGAAGATTCCTGAAAGAGTCATGGGAGGCCAGAAGCCGCGTACAGCTTCTGCAAGTTGGTTGAGTAAATACGTTGACCTACTGCCAAGTTACAAAGCTTACCGCGTTGACGCCAGCATTGGATTTCCCAAGAAAGGTCTATCATCACATCGCCTGTCGTGCAGGGTCGCCATGTCGACGCTCATTGAGCTCGACCGTTCAGCTGCCGCCATGAAACATGGCCATCAAAAACAGAGACGCAATAAAACAGGGCCATACCTTTCGGTATGGCCCTGTCGTTATCTTCTCCACTATCGCCTATCGCTTACGACTGGCATAGCGAGAAAGACCGCACTGGACTTACAGGCAGCGTGATTAGACGCTGTAGTACATGTCGAATTCGAGCGGGTGAGTCGCCATGCGCAGGCGCTGGACATCTTCGCCCTTCAGTTCGATGTAGGCATCGATCATGTCGTCGGTGAAGACGCCACCCTGAGTCAGGAACTCACGATCGCCGTCCAGTGCTTCCATTGCCTGTTCGAGACTCTCGGCCACGGTCGGGATGGATTTTGCTTCTTCGGCCGGCAGGTCGTAGAGGTTCTTGTCCATCGCGTCGCCCGGGTGAATCTTGTTCTTGATACCGTCGATACCAGCCATCAGCATCGCGGAGAATGCCAGGTACGGGTTGGCTGTCGGATCAGGGAAGCGTGCCTCGACGCGCTTGCCTTTCGCACTCGCGGTGTACGGGATACGAATGGAGGCAGAACGGTTGCGAGCAGAGTAAGCCAGCATGACCGGCGCTTCGAAGCCCGGGACCAGACGCTTGTAGGAGTTGGTGGACGCGTTGGTGAAGGCGTTCAGAGCACGGGCGTGCTTGATGATGCCGCCAATGTAGTAAAGCGCCATTTCAGACAGACCAGCATACTCTTCACCAGCGAACTGGTTCTCGCCACCCTTCCAGAAGGATTGGTGAACGTGCATGCCAGAACCGTTGTCACCTACCAGCGGCTTGGGCATGAAGGTCGCGGTCTTGCCGTAAGCGTGCGCGACATTGTGAACCACGTACTTGAGTTCCTGAACTTCGTCAGCCTTCTTCACCAGGGTGTTGAACTTGACGCCGATTTCATTCTGACCTGCGTTCGCCACTTCGTGGTGATGAACTTCCACTTCCTGACCGATCGCTTCCAGCGTGTTGCACATGGCGGCACGGATATCGTGGAAGCTGTCGACCGGCGGTACCGGGAAATAACCACCTTTCAGACGCGGACGGTGGCCAAGATTGCCGCCTTCCGGAGTGGAATCAGTCGCCCATGCACCTTCATCGGAAGAGATCTTGAACATTGAGCCGTTCATCTCGTTCTTCCAGTGAACTTCGTCGAAGATGAAGAACTCAGGCTCCGGCCCGAAGAAGGCGGTGTCGCCCAGGCCAGTAGACTTGAGGAACTCTTCGGCGCGCTTGGCAACAGAGCGCGGATCACGCTCGTAACCCTGCATGGTAGCCGGCTCGATGACATCACAACGCAGCACCAGAGTGGTGTCTTCGGTGAACGGGTCGAGGAAGGCAGTGCCGTCATCCGGCATCAGGATCATGTCGGATTCGTTGATGCCCTTCCAACCTTCAATGGAAGAACCATCGAACATCTGACCATTTTCAAAGAATTCGTCGTCAACTGTGCGCGCCGGGACGGAGACGTGATGCTCCTTGCCTTTGGTGTCGGTGAAGCGCAGATCAACCCACTTGACTTCGTGTTCTTCAATCAGGGCAAGTGTCTTCTCAGCCATGGTAATTCTCCGATGGAGCCGGCGGCTCGGTTTACAGTTGGTGTCAGCGTTGTCTGTCGTTTGTATCTCTTTTCTCTCATGGCCAGCGTTTTGATGCCAGTCATCAGACAGGATGCTCTAACATTGCAGCGAGCGTGCCAGAATGGCGCAGAAGCAGCCCAAAAAAATCATAACCCAATGAAATTAATGAAGAAAAATATATCCATCGAACGTAAATAATCGCTTATTTCCAGAGAATTTGACCCTAGAAGGTGCAAAAAATCCTTTCTGACACGCCATAACATCTATTTTGGTGCACGAAAAAAGCTTGCCGCTCTATCTTGGTGCGTCACTGTATTATCCATCAATGATTGCCTCCATTGATCTGGACGATAGCACGACGTTTTACAGGCACTTCTTCAGTTTCACGCCATATTTCGGTTCTCTCACAAGTTTTTTTCATCTTGAATAAAAGAAAGGAAAAGACTTGAGAGACAACCATTTGGCCGCCTCAAGCCATTCAATGACGTCTATAAGCAGGGCTTGCGAATTCGGGATGCTGGCAGGAGGCATGCCATGCCCCCTATAATGCGCCCCAAATCACAAGCGCCCGGTACGCGAGCGCCCATTTTCCGCACAGGTTCCCGTCGTGATCGAGAAACTTCGCAACATAGCCATCATCGCCCACGTTGACCATGGTAAGACTACATTGGTCGACAAGCTCCTGAGTCAGTCTGGCACCCTGGACCGCAAGGCCGAGGGTCAGGAACGCATCATGGATTCCAACGACCAGGAAAAAGAACGCGGCATCACCATTCTGGCAAAGAATACCGCGATCCAATGGAACGACTACCACATCAACATCGTGGATACCCCTGGGCACGCTGACTTCGGTGGCGAAGTCGAGCGCGTGATGTCCATGGTGGATTCCGTGCTGCTGCTGGTCGATGCCGTCGATGGCCCGATGCCGCAGACACGCTTCGTGACCCAGAAGGCATTTGCCCAGGGTCTGAAGCCGATCGTCGTCGTCAACAAGGTCGACCGTCCGGGCTCACGTCCTGACTGGGTCGTTGACCAGATCTTCGATCTGTTCGACAACCTCGGCGCGACTGACGAGCAGCTCGACTTCCCGATCATCTACTGCTCTGCCCTCAACGGCATTGCGGGTATGGACCCGGAAGACCTGCAAGACAGCATGGACCCGATGTTCCAGGCTATCGTCGACATCGTCGAGCCGCCGAAGGTCGAACTGAACGGCCCGTTCCAGATGCAGATCTCCGCACTGGACTACAACAGCTATGTTGGCGTCATCGGTCTGGGTCGCATCAAGCGCGGCTCTGTCAGCCCGGGTCAGCAGGTTTCCGTCATCACCAAGGAAGGCGCTACCCGCAAGGGCAAGATCGGCCAGGTCATGACGCACATGGGTCTGGATCGCGTACAGACCGACAAGGCGACTGCCGGCGATATCGTCTGCATCACCGGTATCGAGAACCTCGCGATCTCCGACACCATCTGTGACAACGCTGCCATCGAAGCGCTGCCGCCGCTGACCGTCGACGAACCGACCGTCTCCATGACCTTCCAGGTCAATGACTCTCCGTTCGCCGGTCAGGATGGCAAGTACGTCACCAGCCGCAACATCCGTGAGCGTCTCGAGCAGGAACTGATCCACAACGTCGCCCTGCGTGTTGAAGAAGGCGAGACTCCGGAGAAATTCGTGGTTTCCGGTCGTGGCGAGCTTCACCTCTCCGTCCTGATCGAATCCATGCGCCGTGAAGGCTTCGAACTGGCCGTAGGCCGTCCGGAAGTCATCATCAAGGAAGTCGACGGCAAGAAGCAGGAACCTTACGAAGAAGTCACCATCGACTGTGAAGAGCAGCATCAAGGCTCCATCATGGAAGAGCTTGGCTATCGCAAGGGCGAGATGACCAACATGAACCCGGATGGCAAGGGTCGTGTGCGTCTGGACTTCATGATTCCGTCGCGCGGTCTGATCGGCTTCCGTGGTCAGTTCCTGACCATGACGTCCGGTACCGGTATCCTGACCAGCCGCTTCGATCACTACGGTGACCTGAAGCTGGGTGCAGCCGTCGAGCGTCGTAACGGCGTGATGGTCTCCATGGTGACAGGCAAGGCATTGTCCTATGCGCTGTTCACTCTGCAGGAACGCGGCAAACTGATTCTCGGTCACGGCACCGAAGTCTATGAAGGCATGCTGGTGGGTATCAATAACCGCGCCAATGACCTGGTCGTCAACCCGACCAAGGCCAAGAAGCTGGATAACATGCGTTCCACCGGTAACGACGAGAACATCGTTCTGACGCCGCCGATTCGCTTCACTCTGGAACAGGCTATCGAGTTCCTGGATACCGATGAGCTGGTAGAAGTCACGCCGGTACACATCCGTATCCGCAAGAAGCACCTCAAAGAAAATGAGCGTAAGCGCGCTGCCAAATAAATTGGCTGCTTTCAGCTCCTGTCAGCATGACAGGAGCTGAAATATAGAAATGCAAAAGACCTGCCTTCGGGCGGGTCTTTTGCATTTCTACAGGACTGGTTTTCTGACATTCACGCATATCATTGCAGAAAGTGCGTCGCTATTAAGGCCGGCAGAATAAGGCGTCTTTGGCATTTTCCTTGGCCTGTCCTGCCCTAACCCCTTAAATGGAGGCTATATAAGACTTATTACTGTTGCGCATATAGCTATTTCTCTCACGAACAGCAAAGAACTGCCCATAACAGCCGATAGCTGATCACAACATGCTTTCGTCATACGGTGCAGTCGCGCAATTTTTCGATGCCTATAGTGGAAAAAGCATCGCTGTTTGATGCTGCGTCGCGTTCTGACGACGCGATAGTGAGACATCCATGAGCATCGACTAGGGTCAGCGCATCTGAACAGGTATCTTTTGCCGGAGATTTTTCATGGATGACCAGCAGTCAACAGAACTTCATCCGCGACAAGAAACCCGGACCTGGGGCATCTTTCCGAACATCGTGAGCGTTAGAGATATGTCGACATTGCAGAATAATCTTCATGCGGTGCGGCACAAACTCGCTCCAGAAGACCCGTATGAAAGGATTCAGCAATGAGCATCAAGGAACGTCTGGAAACCCTGCCGTGGGATACGCTAGCTCGCTATCGCCTGATCGAGATCATCGCGTTGTGGGAAGGCCGTGTCACATCACGTCATCTTGGCAATGCGTTCGGTATTGCTCGGCAACAGGCGTCCCGTGTGATGAAGACCTATCGCGAGACTATCGCCGAGCATAACCTTCAGTACGATCCGGTCATCAAGGGCTATCGCCCCTCGGCAAATTTTCATCCTCAGCTGACTCGAGGTGAGGTTGATGAATACCTCCAGCTGCTCGGTAACCATGACAATCTGAATCCGCACTTCACAGGGCTCGGGCTGGGCCAGGCGAATACCGAAGCCCTTCGCTTGCCCTCACGCAGTGCAAGTCCGCCGGTAGTGAGAACACTGATCGAGGCCGCCAGCCAGGGTGCACGTCTGGAAGTGACCTATGCATCGCTCAACTCACCACAGGGCGAAGAGCGCATCCTGTGCCCACATACACTGGTCTATGCCGCGGGGCGTTGGCACGTACGTGCGTTCTGCGAAAAGCACCGAGCTTTTCGTGACTTCGTGCTGTCTCGATTCCGCGCAGTGCCAGAACTCTTTGGCGAAGCACTGGATGGCAGCAAGCGTGAATTCGATGATGACTGGGAAACTCACGTTACCTTGCGGCTTGGCGCAGACTCGCGCCTGTCGCCGGATGAGCGCGGGCTGATCGAACAGGACCACGGCATGGTCGATGGCGAGTTGCATTTGCCAACCCGCGGCGCACTCGTGCAGTACGTGCTGCGCGAACTGGGTATCAACCCGGATTATCTGGACGAATCTCCCCGCGCCCAGCAGCTGGTAGTCCTCAATCGTGACGAGATAACCGACTGGTTATTCGTGAACTCCAGCGCCTGAACATAATGCACCCCAGCACTATCCAGCGATGACTGAAGTTTATATGATGACTTCTGCACACAGTCCTTCACCTCTTGCAGGTGGAGGACTGTTTTTTTGGCCCCCACCATGCGCTGAGATAAGCCACTGGGTGCCATCACTGACAGGAGGTCTCATGGCTACACTCCCCGGTATCATCATCAATCGCCTTGACGCCGAACGCCTTCAGCGCCTGATTGATCGCGCCCCCGCCGCCGACCGCCATGTGGCGGAGCTGCTGGAAGACGAGCTGGAGCGCGGCGAGATCGTCGAGCCCAATGAAATCCCTGCAGATATCGTCAGCATGAACAGCCGCGTAGAGTTCACTGATCTGACCCGTCAGCAAGCCCTGGTGCGCACACTGGTCTACCCACATGCGCTAGCGAGTCAGGAAGATGGCTTATCGGTGCTGGCACCGCTTGGGGCGGCGCTGTTGGGTCTCAAGGTCGGCAGTCATATCGAGTGGTCACTACCGGACGGTAGCCAACGACAGGTAAGAATTGATGCCCTGCTCTACCAGCCAGAAAGTGCTGGCGACCTGCATCGCTGATGCCCGCATGTGAGCGCCATGGATATTGACGCCGATAGCAATGGCCACTCATGACACGGCAGCATGCTGACAGAATCGCCTCAGCGGTTCACTAAGCACGCTACAGCCAGCGGAGTGCCCCCCCTCGCATCATTCCATGCCAACCCGGCGGACAGCGCGTCAGCGACGCGCTAGCCCTTCTCCATTGACAGCACGAGCCGCTCGGAATGGCTGACAGCCGCGGCGGCTTGGACTGATGGGGCAGAAGGAGCAGGCAGAAAGCCTGCACAATGGCACGATCAGAATCGACAGCACTACCGCATCAACAAACGTCGGATCAAACCATGAATGGCGCGCCCCGCCACACCTTCTGCATAGGGCGGGTACATCAGCTTCGCACCATTCAGGCGGCCCTTGGCGAATACGCCCTTGGCCTTGCTCAGCGTCAGAAAACCTTCATGACCATGGTAATGGCCCATCCCTGACGGGCCGATGCCGCCAAACGGCATGTCGTCCTGTGCCACATGTAGCAAGGTGTCATTGAGGCACATGCCCCCCGCATGGGTCCCTTCCATCACCCGCTGCTGCCCTGCCTTGTCATGCCCGAAGTAATAAAGCGCCAGCGGGCGCGGGCGAACATTGACGTAGGCCATCGCGGCGGCCAGCTCGTCTGCCGCCGCCGGCAGACCCACAATCGGCAGCAGCGGCCCGAAGATCTCATCCTGCATCACCTGCATCTCATCCGTGACATTGAGCAACGCCAGCGGCGGCATCAGGCGCTTCTCAACCAATACGGGATCATTCCAGCTCGGCCCCTCGACCAACGGCGTCACCGTCGCACCCTTCGCCAGTGCGTCGCTGAGCACCTCGCTCAAGCGATCGTACTGGCGCTGATTGATGATGCGCGAGTAGTCCAGCGTGTCCGCGAAACATGGATAGAAGCGTTGGAAGCTAGCCCCCAGCGCCTGCACCAAGTCTGCAACCTGGTCCTCAGCACACAGCACGTAGTCCGGCGCAACGCAGGTCTGGCCCGCATTCATGCCCTTGCCGAATGCCAGTCGTGACGCGGCCTCTCGGCGCTGTGCCTCATCAGCCATCAGCGCACGCGACATGATGACGGGCGACTTGCCCCCCAGCTCCAGCGTCACTGGCGTGAGATTATCAGCCGCGGCACGCATCACATGCTTACCCACTGCCGTGCTGCCCGTGAACAGCAGGTGATCGAAGGGCAAGGCGGAGAAGGCAGCCGCCACGTCGGCCTCACCGGTCACCACTGCCACCTGCATCTCGTCAAAGGCCTCCGCCAGCATCACGCGCAAGGCTTCAGCCGTGGCGGGGGTGAACTCGCTCATCTTGATCATGACGCGGTTACCGGCACTCAAGGCAGTAATCAGCGGACCCAGTGCCAGATACAGTGGATAATTCCACGGCACGATGATCCCGACCACGCCCAGCGGCTGGTACACCACGCGTGCACTGGCCGGCTGGAAGGCCGCGCTGACATGACGTATTGATGGCTTCATCCAGCCCTTGAGGTGGCGGCGTGCATGGCGGATGCCCTCGAAGGTCGGCACCATTTCTGCCAGCCGCGTCTCATGGGCGCTACGGTGACCAAAGTCAGCGCTGATGGCGGTAATCAGTGCCGCTTCATGGCTTTTTAGCGCATCACGTAGCCCGGCCAACCAGCCACGACGCACCTCAGCGCTTGGCATGGGAGCGATGGCAAAGGTCGCGCGCTGATCAACTAACAGCCGCTGCATTCGAGTCTTTTCCCCCTCCCCAGAAGAAGAAGGAGTGTCAGTCTCGAACGCATCGAGCGGCGAGGAAGGTGGCAGAGCAGAAGCATCAGATGACGTAGCAGTAGCATCGTGCGACATGGGTATATCCAGTGAATTCAGCGCAGAAATCAGCAAGTAGGACCGGCGCAGGCGAGGTGGCCAATAGAGCGGCAAGTGATACGGCGCCGATACGTGGTGGTGTAATAGCCCTCAGTTTTAGAACACTCGTTTGATTTCGTCAAAGAAAGTGCTTCTTGCGCACTCGGGATGGCTTGCTGCATCCCCAACGCAAGAAGCCCCCACACCGTGAGGTGTGGGGGCTTCTTGCGCGTGACATGATCGTGAAAGGTCATGCCTCAAAATTCGTCTGGCGCGCCCAGCAGGATTCGAACCTGCGACCACTGCCTTCGGAGGGCAGTACTCTATCCAGCTGAGCTATGGGCGCGCATACCATGACTGCTGCCAGTCAGGCGCGCTTATGGTAACGCCTTGATTCTACGTTGTCGAGATGTCACGACAGCAACAGAGTTGCCGAGGCAAGGCATAGCGCTATACTGGCTCGATACACTGCTCAGAAGGTGCCTGCCATGCGTTTTCGCCCACTTGTGTCGTCTGCCGTGATCACGCGGACCACTGACACCACGCAATCGATGGACCACCTTCCCTCATCAGCTACCGCTCGATCATCGACCACGGCGCGCACCGCAGTGAAGTTTGGCCTGTGTGCGAGCGGTGCTCTGCTGGTTGGCATGTTCAGTGCGACCTTCAGTGCGAGCAGCCTGGCGGCCGATAACTCACGTGAGGCCATCACTGAGCGCATCCGTCCGGTAGGCGAGCTGTGTTTGACAGGAGAGGCGTGCGCCAGCGACAAAGCATCCGGGAGCAGTGCTCAGGGCGTGGCAGCACAACAACAACCGGCAGATGATACCGCCACCAACGGTACCGATGCGCAAAAGATCGATGGCGAGAAGGTCTATGGCGGCATCTGCATGGCATGCCATACCACAGGCGCCGCGGGTGCGCCGCGCCTTGGCGAAGCCGCCGACTGGGCAGCACGACTGACCAAGGGCACCGATACGCTCTACACCCACGCCATCGAAGGCTTCAATGCCATGCCTGCCAAGGGCGGTAATCCCGCGCTGTCAGATGATGAGGTGAAAGCTGCCGTCGATTACCTGGTCGATTCGGCCCGCTAAACCTTCCGTCTGCTAACCCTTCCGCCCCTGACTGTCGGCTTCTTGGCGATACTCGGGCAGTGCCGAAAAGCGCACGGGCCTAGCCCAACAATGAGCGCAGGCCTGCGATCGCATCACGACCACGGGCGACTTTCTTCTCTTGATCCTGCGGCTTGTCGGCACGCCCTTCCCACTCGAGGTCTTCCTGCGGCAACTCCTCAAGGAAGCGGCTCGGCACGCAATCCATCATCTCGCCGTAGGTCTTGCGCTGGCGCGCCAGCGTCAGCACCAGCGTGCGGCGGGCACGGGTAATGCCGACATAGGCGAGACGTCGCTCCTCCTCCACCGTTTCCAGCTCGATGGCGTTACGGTGCGGTAGCAGATCTTCCTCCAGCCCCATCACGTAGACATGCGGGAACTCCAGCCCCTTGGAGGCATGTAGCGTCAGCAGCTGCACGCGGTCCGAGTCGTCTTCCTCAGCTTGTTGCTCCAGGATGTCACGCAGCACCAGCCGTGAGATGGCCGCGGCCACATCGCCCGTCTCGGTGTCGCTGACCATATCCTCGCCCCCTTCCAGCGCTTCCACATCCTGCGGCTTGCCGCTGATCGACTTCTCCAGCTGATCGATCAGGATCCACACGTTGGCCATGCGCCGCTCGGCGATCTTGGGTGCACTCGCGTTCTGATACAGCCAGCCTTCGTAATCGACTTCACGGAACAGCTCACGGATGGCACTGATCGACTGACCGGACTCCATGTCGCGACGCACCCGATCCAGCGTGTGAGTGAAGCGACCGAGACGGTCCAACGCACGCTCACTCAGTTGCTCACGTAGTCCCATTTCGCTACAGGCGGCGGACAGCGAGATTTCGCGACCCGTAGCGTAGTTGGCCAGCTTCTCAAGTGTGCCAGGCCCAACCTCACGCCGCGGTACGTTGACGATACGCAAGAAGGCGTTGTCATCGGCCGGATTGATCAACAGCCGCAGATACGCCATCGCGTCCTTGATCTCATTGCGGCCGAAGAAGGAGGTGCCGCCGGAGAGCTTGTAAGGAATCTGGTAGTGCTGCAGCTTCAGCTCCAGCAGGCGTGCCTGAAAGTTACCGCGATAGAGCACCGCGAAATCACGCCACGCAGCGCTCTCCTTGATGCGGCGGGTCAGAATCTCGCCTGCGACACGCTCGGCCTCGGCCTCTTCATTGCGATTCATGATGATACGAATCGGATCGCCATCACCCATCTGCGACCACAGCGTCTTCTCGTAGACGTGCGGATTATTGGCGATCAGGGTGTTGGCCGCGCGCAGGATGATGCCGGTGGAGCGATAGTTCTGCTCCAGCTTGATCAGATTCAAACGCGGAAAATCCTCACCCAGCGTGACCAGATTCTCCGGTCGCGCCCCGCGCCAGGCGTAGATCGACTGATCATCGTCGCCTACGACGGTGAAGGTCTGACGGTCCTGCATCAGCATCTTCACCAGCAGATACTGACTGATGTTGGTGTCCTGGTACTCATCGACCAGCATGTAGTGGATGCGCCGCTGCCAGCGTGCCAGGGCTTCAGGATGATCACGGAACACCACTACCGGCAACAGGATGAGGTCATCGAAATCCACCGCGTTGTAGGCCTTGAGGTGACGGTTGTAGGCCTCGTAGATCACCGCGGCGTATTGGGCATCTTCATCTTCCGCGTAGGACAGCGCGGCACCAGGCAGGATCAGGTCATTCTTCCAGGTGGAAATCTGACTCTGCACCGCGTTGATCTGCTCGGCGTCAGTGTCAGCCTCCTTGTGCATCAGCTCCTTGATCAACACCTTGGCATCATCGGTATCAAACAGTGAGAAGCCCGGCTTGTAGCCCAGTGTCTTCAGCTCACTGCGAATGATGGTCAGGCCGAGGGTGTGGAAGGTCGAGACAATCAAGCCGTGGCCTTCACGACCTTTGAGCATCTTGCCGACTCGCTCCTTCATCTCGCGCGCCGCCTTGTTGGTGAAGGTCACGGCGGCGATGTTGCGCGCCTTCATGCCACATTCCTGCACCAGATAGGCGATCTTGGTCGTGATCACACTGGTCTTGCCAGAACCGGCACCGGCCAACACCAGACAAGGGCCGTCAATGGCGCGCACGGCTTCCTGCTGGCGAGGGTTGAGCTTGGCGAGGCGATCACGGATCTCGGTCATCACGGTGTCCTGCGGGGCGAGGAAAAGAACGAAGCAGCAAAAGGTGCAGCGAAAGCGATTGGTACGCGTCGATCAATACGAGTCGACCGATAAAGACAGCTCAGTCGAGCTGGACGGCACCGGCGAAGTCGAGCTGACGCCAGCTCTCGTAGACCACGACGGCAACGGCATTCGACAGATTCATGCTGCGGCTGTCAGCCAGCATCGGCAAGCGCAACACTTGCTCGCGCGGCAGGCTGTCGAGCAGCGCTTGCGGCAGGCCGCGCGTCTCGGGGCCGAAGACCAGCGCATCACCGGTCTGGAAGCTGGCCTCGTGCGGTGCGGTACGTCCACGCGTCGAGAGCGCGAAGAGTCGTGCGGGCTTCACCGTTGTCATGAACTCATCGAGACTGGCATGCCGCTGCACGCGTGCCCACTCATGATAATCCAGTCCGGCACGACGCAGGCGCTTGTCATCCAGCTCGAAACCCAATGGCTCGATCAGATGCAGGCGATAGCCGGTATTGGCACACAGCCGGATGATATTGCCGGTATTGGGCGGAATCTCGGGCTGATAGAGCACGATATCGAGCATGAGCAGACTCGCAGCGGAAAGCGAAGACAGGGCGTAAGCGGGCAGAAATCATGCGCCGCGACAACGAAAAAGCGGGCCCCGAAGGGCCCGCCATCTTACCGCACTGCGCCGTAATCTCGCAGGGAACGATGATGCAGTACGAGGATCAGAACTGCAGACGCATGCCGACCAGCGGGCCGGAATCCAGCGTACGCTCGTCACGGTTCTCGAAGTCAGCCTTGACCTTGCGGTAACCGACATAGCCTTCGACATTGTCGATGACCTGATAACGGGCGCGCAGGCCGTACTCGTAGCTGTGCTCCAGATCATTGCTGGTCACGACATCGGGTGTCACGTAACCATAGCCACCCAGCGAGACACGCGGAGCGCCCGGCAGATAGTAGTAGCCGTAGCCACCGAGGCCCAGACCGCCACCGTCACCGTGCTCGGTGTCGTACTGGCTCCAACGTGCGCCAAGGCCCACGTCATACTCGCTGGTACGCTCGGTGCCCAGCAGCTGGACGTGACCTGCCGTGACGTCATCGTGGTCATTGCTGGACAGGATGCCGCCGCCGATCTGGACGCCATTGCTGATCTCGCCGTTCAGCTCGCCCTGTACCGCTTCGCTGTTAAGGTTGAGATCGGCGTTGCCGGCCAGCGCCGGAGCAGACAGACTAGCGGCAATGATGGCTGCTGAAAGGCCGAGAATGTTACGGTGAAGTATCATGTGCATCTCTCTTTACGTGACTGGGAAGGTAGTAGTGCGCGGATCATGAACGCTCTCAGGCGCTCTGGAGACCATACTGCGCACGGTAGTCGCGGATTGAAGCCGCATGCCCAGACAGTTCTTGCTGCGCGTATTGCTCCAGATACTCCAACACCTGGTCGAGCGTTACGATACTGACCACTGGCATGGAGAAACGTGCCTCCACTTCCTGAATGGCACTGTTCGCTTTCAGGCCTCCCTGGCCATCCGGAGCACGCTCCTGGCGGTCGAGGGCGATCACGACACCCGCTGCCTTGGCGCTTTCGGCATGGATTATCTCCATCACTTCACCAATAGCGGTACCGGCAGTAATGACATCGTCAATGATCATCACGCGACCCTCGAGTGGCGCGCCGACCAGCGAGCCACCTTCGCCGTGAGTCTTGGCTTCCTTGCGATTGAAGGTAAACGGCATATCACGACCATGATGATCGGCCAGCGCCACCGCCGTCACAGCACCCAACGGGATGCCCTTGTAGGCCGGACCAAACAGCACATCCGCCTCAAGACCCGAGTCAACGATGGCCCGCGCGTAGAAACGACCGAGACGTGCCAACGCCTGACCGGAGCGGAATAGGCCAGCATTGAAGAAGTAGGGGCTCACCCGTCCGGACTTGAGCGTAAACTCGCCAAAACGCAGCACATCCTGCTCGATGGCAAACTCAATGAACTCCCGCTGGTAGTCCTGCATCCGATATCACCTTTGAATTCGTTAGCCATTTACCAAATCGTCTAAAGCTCGGGTATCATACAGGCGCGACGAACCAGGGACTACGTATGAAAATCGCTACAGTTAACGTCAATGGTATTCGAGAAGCGGTCAGCCGCGGCTTCCTGGACTGGCTTGCCAGTCAGGACGCCGACGTCGTCTGCATCCAGAACCTCAAGGCCAAGAGCTTCGAGCTCGACGACAATGTCCTCTATCCGGAAGGATATGAAGGCTACTTCCTCGACGCCGAGAAAGATGGCTTCTCCGGTGTCGGGCTCTATTGTCGCAAGATACCCAAGGCCATCATGTATGGTCTGGGCTTCGAGCAATGCGACAACGAAGGCCGCTACCTGCAGGCCGATTACGACCGCTTCAGCATCTGCTCTTTCCTGATGCCTGATGGAAGTGATCCGGCCGCAAAAAGCACCTTCATGGAGCAGTATCAGGAATATCTCAGCAAGCTACGCCGCAAGCGTCGTGATTACATGATCTGCGGCACCTGGCATGTGGCCCACAAGACCGTCGACCTTGCCAATTGGTCCGACAACCAGATGACGCCGGGCTTCAAGCCGGAAGAGCGTGCATGGATGGATCAGGTCTTCGGCCCGATCGGTTTCATTGACGCCTTCCGCGAAGTCAACCGTGAGGCGCACCAGTACTCCTGGTGGCCGGCACTGGATAGCGACCAGCCACGCGCCCGTCAAGAAGGCTGGCGCCTGGATTATCAGGTCATCGACCCGAACCTGCGCCGCCATATCAAGGATGCGTGGATCGACACCGAGGCGACCTTTAGCGAGTTCGCACCGGTCATTGTCGAGTACGACCTCGAGCTGTGATCACTACCGTCACGCCTTGAGGTTACCGGCCTTGTGCCACCCTGCCAGTCGCATGGAGTGCCATCAGGTACTCACGAAAACGCCCCCACCGCGCAAGCGATGGGGGCGTTTTCTTGTTGCGGCATACTACCGTCAAGCGATCAGACGCTGGCAGGCATACCCAGCGCAGCACGCTGTGCAGCAAACAGCTCAATGCCGGTACGCTCAGCGAGATCCAACAACGCGTTGAGCTCGGCGCGATCGAAAGCGGCACCTTCTGCGGTGCCCTGCACCTCGATCAATCCCTTGCCCTCGGCCATCACGACATTCATGTCGGTATCGGCCTTGCTGTCTTCCGGATAGTCGAGATCGGTGACAGGCACGCCCTTGTAGATACCCACCGATACCGCGCTGACCAGGCTCACCAGCGGATCAGTGGTGATCTTGCGATCGCGTTGCAGCCCCTGCAGCGCATCCACCAGCGCCACGCAGCCACCGGTGATCGCTGCAGTACGGGTACCGCCATCGGCCTGCAGCACATCGCAATCGATGGTGATGGTGAACTCGCCCAGCTTCTTGAGATCAATCGCGGCACGCAGTGCACGACCAATCAAACGCTGAATCTCGACCGTACGGCCACCCTGCTTGCCACGCGCCGCTTCGCGATCATTCCGGGTATGCGTTGCACGCGGCAACATGCCGTACTCGGCGGTCAGCCAGCCCTTGCCAGACCCGCGCAACCAACGTGGCACACCCGGGATGACAGAGGCGGTACACAGCACGCGGGTATCCCCGAACTCCACCAGTACCGAACCCTCGGCATGGCGAGTGAACTCACGGGTCAGACGGATTTCGCGCGGCTGCTCCGGGGTGCGGCCACTGGGACGGGTCACGTTGGCTTCGCTCATGGGGATTCCTTGTTGCAGTGTTCGGGAGGCCAGAGTCTACACGCCACAGCCACGGGCGACGACCTCGCCACGCTGCGCAGACTGGGCGCTGCATGACGGCGAGCGTACAATTCAGACAATCATCGCAGGCATGCTGACATATTCTTGCGGCATGCCCGACCGCATCACCCTCTTTGCCCTCCCTTTCTCTCTACCGACAAGGAGCATGTCATGGTCCATAGCATGACCGCCTTCAGCCGCCAGACACACGACGCCGACTACGGCACCCTGACGCTGGAACTACGCTCGGTGAATCAGCGCTACCTCGAACCCCACTTCCGCCTGCCAGATAGCCTGCGTGAATTGGAAAGCAGCTTCCGTGAAGGCCTGCGCAAGGGACTAAATCGCGGCAAGATCGAGCTCTCGCTGCGCTTTGACGCCGAAGCCGGTGCCGACAGCCTCGCCGTCGATGCCAAGCGCCTGGGTGAACTCAGCCGCGTACTCGCTGAAGTCGGCCAGTACTGTCCGGAGGCGCCGCAGCCCTCACGTCTCGCACTGCTCGACTATCCCGGCGTGCTGGTGCGTGAAGGCGCGGATCTCGAGCGCATCAAGGCCGACGCCATCAGCCTCTTCAAACGTGCCCTCGATGAGCACATCGAAGGCCGCGCTCGCGAAGGCGAGCGTCTCGCCGAGCTGATCGTCGCACGCCTCGATGGCGTGGATACCCACGTCGCCGAAGTCCGCCGCCTGATGCCGGAGATTCTGACCCGTCAGCGTGACGCTTTGCTCGCCCGCCTCGAAGAAGTGCGTGCCACCCTTGACCCGCAACGCCTTGAAGCCGAACTGACCCTGATGGCTCAGAAAGCCGACGTTGACGAAGAACTCGACCGCCTCGCCACCCACGTCAGCGAAGTCCGTCGTCAGCTCACCCAAAAGGGTCCCATCGGCCGCCGCCTCGACTTCCTGATGCAAGAACTCAACCGCGAAGCCAACACCCTCTCCTCCAAATCCGTCGTCGCCGACACTACCCGCTGCGCCGTGGAGCTCAAGGTGCTGATCGAACAGATGCGTGAGCAGATTCAGAATATCGAGTAATAGCGACCAGCAGTATTAAGAAACTGGCGGATGCCATGTGCAAACTCCCTTATAGGATAAGGGAGTTTGCACATGGCATCCGCCAGTTCTACTTACACCATAGCCTCTTTGTAAACCTTCTCTACATCGGTAAATATTGTCACGCTCTCTAACTGAGACAAGGTAGTGAGCTTCATTGAATGAGCTATTGGTCGATGTGGCACACGTGTTACAGGAACTTGTAATGTAAGCGGTTTCCCAAGCTCAAACAAATAATAAAGATCAGACACACTGGATATTTTACCTGCTTGCTCTTCATTGATAGCATATCGTGGCAGCACTGTTACACACTTAACCGGCCAAATTTTATCAATTTTCATAGTGGTGCTTTGCATGTCGGAGGTTGACGCCAAGGCCAGATAACGAATTTCCTCAACAACGTGCTTCTTGAATTTTCCCAAGAAAGTGTTTTGCGGAAGGTGATACCATTGTGCGACCCCTTGCTCAAAAGCTTCGAAGTAGCCATTATCCCGCCTATGTTTACCACCTAGTGCCACCGTCATTGTAAGGTCTGGATATAATACTTGCTGCATTCCCGAGTAAGGTATACGAGCAGCTTCTTGCACATAGAGTTTTTCTGTCATACTGGATAATGAATATGACTCTTCATGCGCTGTGGGTGCAGAGCCAATTTGCATCCTCAGAAAATTTAATAACCATTGATGCCCACAATAACCACCATCGATTTGGCTAGGGAGCAATGCAAATGCTCCGATACCAATTTCTTCAATCGCATTAGCGTAAGGGTTTTTTTGCTTCGCCTGATCGAAAAAACCAGGATATAGCGCAAATGCCCCAAAAACGGGACGACTTTTTCTTACTTGATAACGAGCTTTGGAGCTTGAGTTTTCATCATCTGAATCAGATTCAGATAGACGAATTAATGCATCGCGATAGCGATGCATCTGATTGATCGCGTCATTTGGAACATAATCAGTCTTTTCAATATTCTCACTTTCATCATCAAAACGTCCCTTGTGGCTTTTAATTCGATATTTTGCATCAAACAACCAAACAAATCTTTGTACTTCGCCTGATTTACTAGCCCCCGGAACAGTAACCTCCAATACAATATCGGGCTCTTGGCTTACTAGATATGCACGTATGTACTTCCCCTGTTTTGTGAATTTTGGTTCATGAGCTAATCGGGCTGTCACGCCATCGGATCGTTGGAAACAGAATGCTCCAGCAAACCCGTCCTTTAATTGATATTCAAAAAAATTATTTTGCGATAAATTAACTAACTTATCATCAACAAGCTGGAAACCAAGATCTTCTTCCAGGATATTCTTTAAACATAAAAAACACCACACTTCATAAATCTCTGCCACCGACTTCATCGAGACACTAGCTTGATTGCCAAATACATCTAGATAAAACTTCAACTCCTGCCAGACTCGATATATTGCACTATAGCCAGTTTTCTGTTGTAGCACTAATGATTCACGAGTCAATCCAGAGTAAGGACCGACTTCTTTTAGAAAACTTTGGTTTAGTACTTTTTGTAATGGTTGCTGCCAGCCATGTAACTCATCTAAAAAGTGATCGGATAAACGTTGACGTTCTGGCACCCGATTACTGATACGTAACTTGGCTTCAAAATTAGCTAATTGGTGCTTGCTTTGATTTACTGCCATTTTAATAAAGCGGTTTTCAGGTGTATCAACACTAAGCTTCTTTTTCTCGACCCTATAGCGTTTTTCATATTGACCATTGACAAAATCTTGCTTAACTTTTTCAGCCAACTTACGTGGTATACATCCCTTTAACTTAGTTGCTTTTATATTCTCAATTTTCGATTGAAGACGGCTATGAGGTGCTGCGCAAATCACTTTAAGACCTTGTTCAAAGCGTAATCTTAAAGCAGTAAAATTCGCTAGCCACATCAAAGGAAAATGGCCACGCTGCTTTCCTGTTGCTGCATCTTGCTCGGTTTTTTCAACCAAACTAAAACGCCACAGTGGATAAACTGTATCAATAGCTCGATACATGCACGGCAAGTCTTGATGAAGTGCCATTTTGGTAGGTAGAACTTCAAAGGCCATGTGCTGTGTATGGGATGTACCTTCAATTTCAAAAGATAACGGTAAACGCATCCATCCTACATCATTACCAGTATTTATAGTCCCTATTAAACGAGCAGGTACAGGCCCTCGTTGCTTTGAAAATCGAAAGGACTCATTGACACTCTGACTGCGATGCGTCAAATGCGCACAAGTGACGGAGGCGAAGAATATCCACTCAAACTGATATTGAGTATTTTCAAAGAACAAAGGGGACTGCAATGTCAGTTCATTATATTTTTCAGGCTCAATAGTACTAGTTACAAAACTATCTTGCTCTGTGGCATCCATTATGTCTAGAGTCGTTTTGAACTCACTATTGATCGCAACAAGTTCGACTTCAGGCGAAAAGCGTAACTTATAAACAGGTGACGAATTGGTAAGTGTCGTATCAGTATCTTTTGAAAATACTACGCCTCCCTCACTATCACCAGTTAAATCTATAGACGATAGGCCAGCTATTTTCATCATTGTTGATTGATACATCTTGGTACGCTGGCTGATATCGTTGGACCAAACTGAAAACTCGAAATTCGGTGTTTGTAATCGTATTAAATCTGGCATATCTAACCCCCTTTTTTTCCAATTATTATCACTATAGCGAGAAGGTTAAGGCCAGAAACTAGTGAAGGTAGCGCTAGCTAACCTCTGTTTCATCCATGCTATTTTATCTTTAGAGCGACACACGATATACAGTACTTTATCATTATCACTTCCATCTTCTACCATCGCTTTTTCACGGTAAAGGTCTGGACGCTGGCTTACTTCATTCTGTTCAACTGATTGCCAAATAGGTATTAATTGCATAGCCAGCACGTCATTCAACTCAGTTAATATCTCTTTCCCACTCGCAGTCGTGAGCTTATCGCTGTCGCCCTCAATACGTGGAAGTACTTTACACATCATAAAGTCATCCCAAACCGATTTTAGAGTCAGCTCATCTTGCGGTTTAGTACTGATAACAGCCAATAACAATTCATTGAGTGCACGATAGGCTAATTCAAAGGGTGTATTCTTTAGTACTTTATTGACGGCCGTTAAAAACGCCACGGTTTGCGTACCATCGAAATCACAGGTTGAGACTAAATATTTTTTATTGGCTTGTGATAAAATAGGATAACTCAGTCGTTTACTACGAGTTTTTGGAACAAAAAACTCGTCATAGTTATTCGGGAAAAAAGCACCAAAATCAAAGCTTAGTGCCCTGTCAATCACTTTACGCGAGAAACCATGAGTGGTTTCATCCATATTTACCGTGCCAGCCACCATTAGGTTAAATGGAATAGCTAAGCCGTATTGACAGATCAACTGCCATAGCTCGTCGTATCCAGGCGCCTCAAAACCTAAATCGCTACGTAACTTGTCTTTATCTACTATTTCTTTGATTATCGATGGCTTTAATAACGCATCACTACTATAAGTAAAACTATCGCCATCCCAATTCCATTCACAGGTTTCTAGCACCGACAGGTAATCAGAAAAATACTGCTCAACTGGGGCAAGGTTCATCTCATCTAAGCACAACCAATAAGGTAAAACTTGGTCGAGTGCATCACAATTGCCTGCAACCACCAAGCGCTTACCCTGTCCCTCTACATTCTGTGCTTCTATAGTTAAACCACAATCAGTAATGCTACGCCACACTTTAGCAATAAACTGCAACACATCGGTCGTGATGTATTTTGCGTCACCATTAAGCCGTGATATATAACCCAGTAAGTCACTCGGTTCATGCCAATCAGGTCTTACAGAAGTAAGACAATAGGTATCATTAAACTGACCAGAGGATTTAGCTTGTTCACGTACAAAGCGCGTTTTACCTGTGCCTGAGATACCAGCTAGCATAAGAAAGGATTTTGGAAGAGACTGAGCCTTTTTGACAATTTGAATATTCATTACTTTATCCTGCGTTCTAATATCAGCATATATTGCCAAAAGGTCTGCTAGATCTGAAATTATAATACTGTCGTCTGGCATATTCTCTAATGGATAAAACTTTGCTCCCGCAGAAGCCCATTCATATGATTGACCTAATGGTGTGCTAGAATGCAAATCAATCTCATCATTCCAATAATGCAATCTTGAATCTGCGTTACGTATATTATCCCTCAATTCTTTTGCTTTTGTTTTCGCTAGTACTGTCCCATACTTTTTTTTAAGATCAGTAGTTCCAAAACCCAAGGACAAATAAACACCGCTGCCATCGGAACAAAATAAATAAACTGGGTAAACTCCCGATTGAGTTGATTCAGTTATTGTAGGATTCAGAATCGAAAGCCATGGCACATCAGCCCAATTTCCTGCACCAGCACTAGATTTCATCAAGTAATCACTTGAACAATCTATTTCTTTTTTAACTTCTGAAATTAAATCATGCCTCAATAATTTTGCTATAGGGTGCCCAGTAAACTGCTCATTTCTAGCTTTTACCCAGCCGCCAGCTATTTCTGACAGGACTTTTTTTAAACTCATAAATACCTCTTGCGTTAACACTTAAAATATTTGATATATTAATTTAATTTTCTTTTGTTACAACAACGGCATTAAAATCATGGTACTTAAGCAACTAACGATTTCAGTGTCCTTTACATATTGTAGCCTGGGTATATCAATCAAAGATTGGTTTTGCTCAGTATTTTACATCCTAAAGTCACCTACAAGCTAAACCCTTCACATATGTACATAATAAGAGAATATTATCAAGCGCTTATTATAGAGAAAATTTATACCCATACCCAGAAAATACACAACCAGTGCACAAGTGGCATCGTCTGCTTGAGAAAATAAGCAAAAAGCGAGCTTTAGAGAACTAGCGGTTTACTGATCGGTCATCTTGCCTGCCAATAGTGGGTGCAGACGATCCAGACCTCTATCCACAACTGACGCTCAATCCGCAGAGCTATCGCGCTCAAGTCCTGTAGGTGGAAGATATCCTTTCCCCAAGCGACAATTGAAACTCTGCCCAACAGGCTCCATCTTGTTTTCATCCCTCAGATGAGGGCCTTATGCTCAAGGAGTCAGGCATGTCCATCGAACAAGTGCTGTACCGTGCAGAAGCCACTACCACTGGTGGTCGTGAAGGCAAGTCCCGTTCTTCCGACGGTGCGCTCGACATTACGCTGAGCACCCCGAAAGAACTGGGCGGCGGTGGCGGTGAAGGCACCAATCCGGAGCAGCTGTTTGCGGCGGGTTACTCTGCCTGCTTCATCGGTGCCATGAAGCACGTTGCCAGCACTGATGATGTGACGCTGCCGGAAGGTCTGGAAGTGACGGGCAAGGTGGGTATTGGCCAGATTCCGGCTGGTTTCGGTATCGAAGTCGAGCTGGACGTCAGCCTGCCGGGCATGGACAAGGCCGCGGCGGATGCACTGGTCGAGAAGGCGCATCAGGTCTGCCCGTACTCCAACGCAACGCGCGGCAATATCGATGTGACGCTTAACGTCAGCGTCTGATCGTCAGGCCAGGCCTTGGCGATCTAGCCACTGACGATCTGGATCAGATCTCGATGGCGAGACACAAAAAACGCCGCCCCTTGGGGCGGCGTTTTTTGTTGCGTGCTCAGCAGTCATTGCGCTGATGCACGCTGCTTAGACACCTTGTTCACGGGCCATTTGATGGGCAATGCGCGGGGCATTCCACAGGCTCGGGAGCAGTATCAGCGAGACGGGTACAGCAGTGACGACGATGAAGGATTGCAGCGCATTGATACCGCCATCGCCCATCGAGATCAGCAGTGCGGCCATGGCCCCCATCATCAGGCTCCAGAACACGCGCACGCCACGCGGCGGATTGTCGTGTCCGCTCATCACCATCGAGACGGCATACGTCATCGAGTCGCCGGTGGTCGCCACGAACAGCGTGGTCAACACCAGGAACAGCACCGAGATGATGAAGCCGAATGGCAACTGCTGAGTGATGGCGATCAACGCGGCGGGCAGGTTGAAGCCAGTGAACGGACCAGAAACGCTGCCCGGCGTGGCAAGCTCAAAGGCCAACCCGCTGCCACCGATGATGGTGAACCACAGACAGGTAATCAGCGGCGAGACAATCGCGATCAGCAGCACCATCTGACGCAGGGTGCGGCCACGCGAGATACGCGCCACGAACATCGCCATCAGCGGACCATAGCCGATGAACCAACCCCAGAAGAACAGCGTCCAGCTGTTCAGCCAGCCACCATTTTGACGGAAAGCCGCCATCGAGACGAAGTTGCCGACATAGCGCGTCAGCCCCTGCGGGAAGGCTTCAAGCAGGAAGCCAGTTGGCCCCATGACGAGGATGAACAGCAATAGCGCCCCGCCCAGCAGTACGTTGGCACTGCTCAGCATCTGAATGCCGCGCGTTACACCGCTCACTGCTGACAGGGTATAGATCACGGTCAGCACCGCCAGCAATGCCAACTGGGTCGCGTAGGTATCGGGAATGCCAAACAGCGCATTGAGACCATAGCTGACCTGCAGGCCAAGGAAGCCAATTGGCCCTACGGTACCGGCGACCACTGCCAGTACACAGCAGGAATCGACCAAGGTGCCGATAGGGCCACGCATCACGCGCTCACCAAATACCGGGTAGAGCAATGTGCGCGGCTTGAGCGGCAGGCCCTTCTCGTAGTGCAGGTACATGAAGACAATACCTGTCAGGCTGCCGAGCATTGCCCAGGCCAGAAAGCCCCAGTGCATGAAACTCTGTGCGAGTGCGTTATAGGCGGCATCTACATTGCCCGTCGGTGCATCAGCACCGAACACGGGCGGCGGGGAAATGAAGTGAGCTATCGGTTCCGCCGCGGCCCAGAACACACCACCACCCGCCAGAAGCGTACATAGAATGATGGCCATCCAGCGCAAGGTCGAAATGTCCGGCGTTGCCAATCCCCCTAAACGCACACGACCAGTACGGCCAAGGGTCAGCGCGATGGCGATGACGAATGTCGCCAGCATCAGCGCTTGCCAGTAGGCACCGAAGTAGTGGGTCGAGAAGGAGAAGGCGCCTTGAATAAGCGCCGAGACACCTTGGAGATCAACGAGTGCAGCAATGGCAAACAATGCCAGTACACCGCCACTGATGATGAAGACTGGCCAATCGAGACCGCCATGTAGGGGGCCAGAATCGGCGTTGGATGCTTCGGGTGTCGCAGGACCGGACGATACTGTCCGGGAGGTATCCGTCATTAGTCAGCCTCTAGGCATGATCTGAGTGACGGTGCAGTCTAGCAGCCTTGAAGCGCTGGAATATGACACAAGCGCTTGTTTTTACATGCGTGTAACGCGGCGTATCAGCAATCCCACGCCTGTTTTACATTCCCCCGCATGGGGTAACACTTTAGTGGCAGATAGCGCGGCGTGGCTTATCTGTAACCGTCTCGCTCGCGGGGACATGTGCAATAACGAAAACGCCGCCCATCAAGGGCGGCGTTTTCTGCGCGTCGACTGAAGTCGACACTCTCACTCGATTTACAGCCCTTGCTCGCGCGCCATCTGGCGTGCAATCCGCGGTGCATTCCAAAGGCTGGGCAACAACACTAACGAGACTGGCACCGCAGTCACGACGATGAAGGATTGCAGCGCATTGATACCGCCATCGCCCATCGAGATCAATATCGCGGCCACCACACCCATGATCAGGCTCCAGAACACCCGTACGCTGCGCGGTGGGTTGTCATGCCCGCTCATCACCATCGAAATGGCATAGGTCATCGAGTCACCGGTAGTGGCGACGAACAGCGCCGACAAAATCAGGAACAGCACCGACATGGTAAAGCCGAACGGCAGCTGCTGAGTGATGGCAATCAACGCCGCCGACAGATTGAAGCCGGTGAAGGGGCCAGACACGCTACCGGGATTCGCCAGCTCGAACGCCAGGCCACTGCCGCCGAGAATGGTGAACCACACACAGGTCGCGAGCGGAGACAGGATGGTGATCAGCAGTACCATCTGGCGCAGCGTGCGCCCCCGCGAGATACGCGCGACCAGCATCGCCATCAGCGGTCCGAAGCCGATGAACCAGCCCCAGAAGAACAACGTCCAGCTATCCAGCCAGCCACTGTCACCGCGGAAGACGGCCATCGGCACGATATTCTTCAGGTAGTCCACCATGCCCAGCGGGAAGGCCTTGAGCAGGAATTCCGTCGGCCCCATGATCACGATGAACAACAGCATTGCCCCCCCGATCAGCACATTGGCGCTACTGAGGAATTGAATGCCGCGCATCACGCCACTCACCGCTGACAGGGTGTAGACGACGGTCAGGATGGCCAGCAATACCAGCTGGGTCGCGTAGGTATCGGGAATCCCGAACAGCGCATTGAGTCCGTAACTGACCTGGATACCGAGAAAGCCTACCGGCCCCACGGTGCCAGCAATGACGGCCAGTACGCAGGAGGCATCGACCAGTGCGCCGATAGGCCCACGCATCACGCGCTCACCAAACAGCGGGTAGAGCAGCGTGCGCGGCTTGAGCGGCAGACCTTTCTCATAGTGAAGGTGCATGAAGACGACACCCGTCAGACTGCCCAGTACCGCCCAGCCAAGAAAGCCCCAGTGCATGAAGCTCTGCGCCAGTGCGTTATAGGCAGCATCGAGATTACCGACCGGCGCATCCGGCCCGAAGACGGGCGGAGGCGAGCTAAAGTGGGCAATCGGTTCAGCTGCCGCCCAGAACACGCCGCCCCCTGCGAGCAGGGTGCAAAGAATGGTCGCCATCCAGCGTGGGGTGGAGATATCCGGCGTGTCCAACCCTCCCAACACTACGCGACCGGTGCGGCCGAAGGTCATGCCAATGGCGACGAGGAAGGTACCGATCATCAGCGCTTGCCAATAGGCGCCGAAGTAGGTGGTCGAGAAATCAAAGGCGATCTCAATAAGCGCCGAGACGCCCTCGAGATTGATCAGCGCGGCAATGACAAACACTGCCATGACACCACCGCTGATGATGAAGACAGGCCAATCAAGCCCGCCATGCTGCGAAGTGGCACTGGCGTCAGATGCTGCCTGTGTCACGGTTCCGGACGGTGAAGTCCGGGGGGTATCCATCATGTTCAGCCTCGGGCATCGTACAAAAGGCCGCGCAGTCTATCAGCCATCGCCGTCATCAATTACAGGTAAATAATAGTTTTTACGTCCAGATAACCGGATATTTCAGTAAAATCACGCACGTTTTACATTTCTCCTCACGGCGTAACACTTCAGTGGCGAATCGCGAGGTGGGTCGAGTGCTACAAACATTCGCCTCTCGCTACCGACAAGGTGCTACGGTAAAGCCATATTGCTCACCACTTCTTGCCACCTCTCATCACTGCTCACGTTAGCCATCCGCCATGACCAACTCACGCCGCCGTGACTTTACCCCGACAATGAAGCTCCGCAATCAGCGCCTGCTTAAAGATGTCGATTGCCCACAGGCAGCCCCCTTGAACGTGGCCTTTGTCCTGCTCGAACATTTCTCGATGCCAGCCTTTACCTCGGCACTCGATGTGCTGGTGACGGCCAACCTGCTGCGTGAGGTGCCCTTCTATCGCATACATACCTACGGAGTCACCACCGGCAGCGTGCGTAGTGATCTCGGCATCGACATCATGGTGGGTGGCGCACTGACCGAGCTGCTGCATGCGCAGATCGACCTGGTCGTGATCTGTGGCGGTTATCGCGTACGACTGGAAGCGTCACCGGTGCTCAGCGAGGCGCTGCGCCGAGCGGCACAGCACGGCTGTCGCCTGGGCAGCTTATGGAATGGCAGCTACTTCCTCGCCGCGGCAGGCGTGATGGACGGCCACGCCTGCACCATTCATCCCGAGAATGCGGCACTTTTCAGCGAGAAATTCCCGCAACTCGAGCTGTCTCGTGCCCCGCTGGTCGTTGAGGGGGCGCGCTTCACCAGCGCCAGTGCCGGCAGTGCACTCGACATGATGCTGGAGGCCATGCGCCAGCGGCTGGGAGAGGATCTCACACGCAGCGTCGAGGAGATTCTGGCCTGCGAGCACCCGACCACACCGCCCACCTGGCATGCCGAGCAGACCCTGCCGGCACCGGACAGCCATCTTCCGGAAGCACTGCGCACCATCCTCGATCTGATGAACAGCAACTTGGAAGAGCCGCTGAACATGAGTGAGATATCACGCTATGTGACGTTGTCTCGTCGTCAGATCGAGCGGCTGTTTACCCGTCATCTCGATACCACTCCCTCACGGCATTATCTCGAGCTACGCCTGACGCGAGCCCGACAGCTGCTGACGCAGGGCAATGCCAGCATCACCGATGTCACCGTGGCTTGCGGCTTCGTCAGTACCACGCATTTCAGTCACTGCTTTCGGGATTATTTCGGCATGTCTCCCACTCGAGCACGCCAGCAGCGCTGACGTACTATTGATGATGGCATGCGCTTGACGATGGTATGCGCTTGACGAAAAACGCCGCCCCGAGGGGCGGCGTTTCAGTGTCTTGCCTGGCTTCTGGGCTTCAGGCCGAGGCAGTGTTCATCTGGCGACGCTCATAGCGCTGCCCCAGCAGGAAGACGATCAAGCCGGCAATGGCCATCGCCACCCCGACCAGGCCAATGGAGGAGTGTGACGGGCCATAGGCGAAGGCCAGACCACCACACCAGGCACCCAGCGCATTGGCGATGTTGAAGGCGGCATGATTGAGAGTCGCGGCCATGGTCTGGGCGTCTTCCGCCACATCCATCAGGCGCATCTGCAGTGCCGGTGCCAGGCCGATGCCCGTACCGACCAGGCCAACGAACAGCAGACCACTCCAGACACCATCGGCAGCGAAGTAGAAGCCACCCTGAACCAGTGCACTCCAGATCAGCAGTGCCGGGATGGTGCGCATCAGATCGATATCCGCCGCGCGGCTACCCACCAGGTTGCCCAGGATGGTACCCACACCAAACACTGCCAAAACCATCGGCACCAGCGAGGGCGCCAGATCTGCCTGCGCATTGAGCGTCGGCACGGCATAGCTGTAAACACTGAACATGCCGCCAAAACCGATACAGGCAATCCCGAGGGTAAAGAGAACGCGCGGCTTGATCAGCGCGGCCAGCTCGGTCAACGGCGTAGCATGCCGATTTCCCGGCTGATAGGGCACGAAGCTACGTACCAGTGCAGCCGTGATCAGCGCCAACATGCCCACCACAATGAAGGCGGCGTGCCAGCCGAACAGACTGCCGATCCAGGTGGCGACCGGCGCACCGGCCAGAATGGCGACCGTCAGGCCCATCATCACGCGGCCCACGGCTCGCCCTCGCTCACCGGCGGGGGCAGCGTCTGCCGCGACCAATGCCGCCACACCGAGATAAACCCCGTGCGGCAAGCCAGCGATGAAGCGCAACGCGGCAAAGCTCGCCAGTGATGGTGCCAACAGACTCGCCACGTTGCTGACGGCAAACAGCAGCATCAGGCCAATCAACAGACCGCGGCGTGGCAGACGAGCCCCCAGCGCCGAGATCAGCGGTGCCCCCACCACGACTCCCATCGCATAGGCACTGATGGCGTAGCCGACCTGCTGTGAGCTGACACTGAAGGCATCCGCGATATTGGGCATCAAGCCCATGATCACGAACTCGGTGGTCCCGATGGCAAAGGCACCAAGCGCCAGCGCCAGTTCGGCCATACGCGGATGTCGCGCAACGTGAGAAGCAGGCATGTCGGGGTCTCCTGAAAGCCGGTGATAGAGAAGCGAGGCGACGTTCGCCAACAGGCCAAAAGGCCGCGCGCCACCCGTCCAGCGCCGAAAGGGCGAGGAGGATGGCGCGCGTCACGGATAACCGATGGCATGCTCGACGCGGAATCTCTTGGGATTCCTGCTCTCGGGTCGCTGCGTATTCACTAAAGTATACGACCATTGTTGCAGATAACGTGGCATCGACACAGTCACTACGCAATGACAACTCTGGTGCCTGGGGTGCAACATCCTGTCTTGTCACTGCGGTTGCCCCGTCATCACCCTGCCGTCACGTGCAGCAGAAGCGATACGGATTATGCGATAATGTGCCGATTCAGCGACAGCAAGCGGATCTCTTCAATGTCTTCGACATCATCAGCACTCTCCTGTGTGGCCAGCACCGCGCGTGGCACGCTCTACATCATTTCCGCGCCTTCCGGTGCCGGCAAGACCACGCTGGTCAAGGCATTGCTGGAGCGCATGGACGATATCGGCGTCTCCGTCTCGCATACCACCCGCGCTCAGCGTCCGGGTGAGCAGAACACCGTCAACTACCACTTTGTGGACGTCGATCACTTCAAGACGATGATCGAACAGGGCGACTTCTTCGAGCACGCCCAGGTCTTTGACAACTTCTATGGCACTTCTCGCTCCGCCGTGGAGGCACGTCTGGCCGCAGGCGAAGATGTGATTCTGGAAATCGACTGGCAGGGCGCTCAGCAGGTACGCAAGCAAGTGCCGGAAGCAGTCTCCATCTTCATCCTGCCGCCATCACGTGAAGCGCTGCTCGAGCGTCTGTCCGGCCGTGGCACCGACGGTGCCGACGTGATCGCACGTCGCATGCGCGACGCTGTCAGCGAGATGTCGCACTATGACGAGTACGGTTTGATTATCATCAATGATGACTTCGCCGTGGCACTCGATGAACTCTGTGCCTTGATCACCGCGCAGCGTGCACGTCTCGCGCGCGTTCAGTGTCATCAGGCAGCGCTGCTGACATCACTGCTGGCAGAATAGAAAGTTGCGCGTAACGTGAGTCATGTAGTCGCGTAAAGCGTCGACACGCTGCGTTGTCGCGCCGTACTTGTCACGCCACAAGGCCGTCGAGTAGACTCGATTCCCTTTCAGAACAACTGGCCGCTGCGCTGTCTCGCCCCTGGCGGGCTGGCGCAGCGGCATTGTGATTGCATCGTGTGCAAGATACTGTCAGGTACATGGGTGAGTCGTCGCTTACGCTCACCCCCAGATTGGCCGGCATTCTGCTGCGCACGACGTCAGTATCATTCGAATCCTCCCGCTATTTACAGGTACTCCGCCATGGCCCGCGTTACTGTTGAAGATTGCCTCGAACACGTCGATAACCGCTTTCAGCTGGTAATGGTTTCTACTCGTCGCGCCCGTCAGCTGGCGCGTGGCAGCCGCAATGCCCAGCTACCGTGGGAAAACGACAAGCCTACCGTACTGGCGCTGCGTGAAGTGGCCGCTGGTCTGATCAGCCGTGACATCCTGAACGAGCCGGTTGAAGCGCCGATTCAGCGCAAGCCGGTACTGCCGCAGATCGAGGACTGAGCCCAGGCTCATTCCGCTGCCTGCAAGTGTGCTGATCCGCACCTCTCACGTGGCCATACGCCAGACCTGAGGTGCGGGCCCGGAATTCCCCCCTAACCAAGGGCGCTGAATGTTCACGATCGATGACCTGGCAGACCGCCTGGGCGGTTATCTTCCCGAGGAAGAGATCCGTCAGGTTAGGCGCGCCTTCTATTACGCCGAGCAGGCCCATGATGGCCAGCGCCGGCGTTCCGGTGAACCCTATGTGACCCACCCGCTTGCGGTGGCGAACATCCTCGCCAACATGCACATGGACCATCAGAGCCTGATGGCGGCCATGCTGCACGATGTCATCGAAGATACCAGCGTGACCTTCGAGGCCCTGGCCACCCAATTCGGTGAGCCGGTCGCCTTGCTGGTTGATGGCGT
Source organism: Cobetia sp. L2A1 (assembly GCF_009796845.1). Classification (NCBI taxonomy): domain Bacteria; kingdom Pseudomonadati; phylum Pseudomonadota; class Gammaproteobacteria; order Oceanospirillales; family Halomonadaceae; genus Cobetia; species Cobetia sp. L2A1. Next base: position 4,035,121 of record NZ_CP047025.1, read on the forward strand.
CTCGAAGCTGACGCAGATCACCTTTGAAGACAAGGCTGTCGCCCAGGCCGAGAATTTCCAGAAGATGGTACTGGCAATGTCTCAGGACATTCGCGTCATCATCGTCAAGCTGGCGGATCGCCTGCATAACATGCGGACGCTTGGCGCCTTGCGCCCCGAGAAGAAGCGACGTATCGCACGCGAAACCCTCGAAATCTATGCGCGTGTCGCCAATCGCCTCGGTATCAATACCATCCGAGTCGAACTGGAAGACCTCTCCTTCCAGGCGCTGTATCCGATGCGTTCCGAACGCATCAAACGGGCTGTCACCGCCGCACGCGGCAATCGTCGCACGCTGATGCGCGAGATCCAGGCCAGCCTGCAAAATGCGCTGGAACGGGACCAGCTGCCCGGCTCAGTCATTGGCCGTCAGAAGCACCTGCTATCCATCTATCGCAAGATGCGCGATCAACAGAAACCCTTCAATGAGCTGATGGATGTCTTCGGCTTCCGCATCATCACCGATGACGTGGATAGCTGTTATCGCATTCTTGGCGTAGTGCACAACCTCTACAAGCCGGTACCGGGGCGCTTCAAGGATTACATCGCGATCCCCAAGGCCAATGGCTATCAGAGCCTGCACACCACGCTGTTCGGCATGAACGGCATGCCGATTGAAGTGCAGATCCGCACTCGCGAGATGGAAGCGATGGCCAACAATGGCATCGCGGCGCACTGGCTGTATAAAGCCGGCCAGACGGATCGTCCCATCGGGGCGGGTAGCCATGCCCGTGCACGGGAATGGGTACGTGGACTGCTGGAGATGCAACGTCACGCGGGTAACTCGCTTGAGTTCATCGAGCACGTCAAGAACGACCTCTTCCCTGACGATACCTACGTGTTCACCCCCAAGGGCGACATCATGGAATTGCCGCGCGGTGCTACCGCCGTCGACTTCGCCTATGCAGTGCACACCGACGTGGGCAACAGCTGCATCGCCTGCCGTATCGATCGTCATCTGGCACCGCTGTCATCACCGTTGGAAAGCGGCCAGACCGTCGAGGTGATTACCGCTCCAGGCGCCAAGCCCAACCTGGCGTGGCTCAATTTCGTCACCACCGCCAAGGCCCGCTCGGCCGTCCGCCATTACCTCAAACATCAGCAGCGCAGTGAATCCGTGGCACTGGGTCAACGCCTGCTGATCAAGGCACTGGCAGGGCTGGAGCAGAACTTCGAACAACTACCGAAGCAGCGTCTTGATGCACTGGCGCTGGAGTTGGAGCTGACGGGAGGCCGTGACGACCTGCTGGAAGCCATTGGTCTCGGGACGCGTGCTGCCTACAGTATTGCCCAGCAGCTGCTGAGTGACGGTACGCTGCAGAGCCCCAATCGCCAGAAATTCTCGGCCAAGGATGGCAACGTCCAGCCAGAAGGCGATGGCGCTGGCCCGATGCAGGTCAGTGGTGGCGATAGCATGGTGACCAGCTATGCGCGCTGCTGTCACCCACTGCCCGGCGAGCCGATCATGGGCCATCTGTCAGTGGGCAAGGGGCTGGTGGTCCATCGTCAGGAGTGCAGTAATCTGAATGAGCTGTCCGGCGATCCTGAGCGCGTCTTCCCATTGGCCTGGGCTGATCAAGTGGAGGGCGACTTTACGGTCGCTCTGCGCATTGAGGCCCAGACGCAGCGTGGGCTGATTGCCGAGCTGGCCGAGATGGTCACCGATGCCGATGCCAATATCGAACGTATTGGCATCGAGGAGCGCGATGCGCATCTCGCCATCGTCAATCTGACGCTAGCCGTCCGTGACCGTACCCACCTGGCACGCATCATCAAGCGCATGCGTAACCTGTTGCACGTGGAGCGAATCACCCGCGTCATCAGCTGATCGCATGACTGGCCGCGCCGTCCGCCACGTGCGGGCGGCGCGGTTTTTGTTTTCAAGGCATGGTGCTTGTTGTGCAAAGACAACATGACGCCGCGCCAAAGCTGCCATAGAGCAGCGACTGGACATCTCGGGCTCACGCCCGACATCGCCGAAGATGGCGGTACCTTATAACCACAATCGCAACTCACTGCCGGTCGCCCTGCGCTTCCGGACAGTCACAAGGAGCATGTCATGAGCAATCGCGCGATCATCAATACCGACAAGGCCCCGGCCGCGATCGGACCCTATTCCCAGGCCATCAAGGCCGGCAATACCGTCTACCTGTCCGGCCAGATTCCGCTGGACCCGAAGACGATGGAAGTCGTTGAAGGCGGTATCGAGGCACAGGCACATCAGGTGTTCACCAACTTGCGCGCCGTATGCGAAGAAGCGGCTGGCACGCTGGGCGATATCGTCAAGCTCAACCTCTATCTGACCGATCTCGACGACTTCGCACGCGTCAACGCGGTGATGGAAGAGTACTTCAGCGCCCCGTACCCGGCGCGCGCCGCCGTGGGCGTCAAGGCACTGCCCAAGGGCGTGGCCTTCGAGGCAGAAGGCGTGATGGTCATCGGTGACTGATCAGCAATGACTGGCGCTGCGCGATACCGCCGCCATGAGCACTGATCGTAGAGACAACAATGCCCGCCCCGGAACCCCGAGGCGGGCATTGTCTGTTCAAGAGCCAGCAACTTATCCACATCCGGTATTGCTGCCAGCAGGAGAACCGGGTGTGGATAAGTCATGCTTCGGCGGCGATGATGCTCAGGTGCCGGACAGCTCGCTGTCTGCCACGTTCACACCGTGTTCCTTGAGCACCTCAGCATAGCCTTCACGGAAAGTTGGATAACGGAAGGTATAGCCGCTGGCCAACAACTGGGCGTTGCCACAGCGTTTGCTGGAGCGGCGACGCAGCGGTGATTGGATCACCTGAGTCGACTCGACCTTCAGCTGACGCGCCAACCATGCCATCACTTCATGCAGCGGCGCGCTATCGCAGTCAGTGCCCAGATAGATGGGCTGTACCGGCTTGCCTGCAAGGCTCAAAGCGATCAGATGCGCCAGTACACCGGCACAGTCGTCGCGGTGGATGCGGTTGGAGTACAGTGGAGGATTGCTGGCAGCAATGCGGCCATCGCGCGCCTGGCGAATCAGCATGTCGCGTCCCGGCCCGTAGATGCCGGAGAAGCGCACCACCGTGCCATTGAGCGAGGAATCGAGCAGTACCTGCTCACCCTCACGCATCAACTGACCAGAGAAACTGGTAGCGTCGGTAATGGATTGCTCATCGACCTCTTCACCCTCTTTCTGGGCATAGACGGACGTTGAGGACACGAACAGCACACGTGTCGGCGGATTGGCGCGTGACTCGAGCTCCGTGACCAATGCACGAATACCGTCGACATAAGCGGCACGATAAGCATCTTCGTCGAAACGGTCGGCACTCAACACATGTACCACCGTGTCGGCATCTGGCAAGCTGGCCAGTGCGCCTTCGGCAGTGATGTCGAGCGCCAGCGATTCAATGCCGAGATCAGCGAGTGATGACACATCGCGTCTGACACCGATGACATGCTGACCGGCCTTGAGCAGCTCACGTGCGAGCGCGCTGCCAACGTCGCCACAACCGAGGATGAGACTCGTCTTCTTCACCTTTGCCATGCTCCTTGGTAAAACGAATCGGTACCCACCGCATCCCAGGATGCCAGTTCCGGGCAGGAATAATGACTCTAACAGAACTCCGCTACATCGTAACCTTGGCTCAAGAGCGTCATTTCGGACGCGCCGCAGAGCGCTGCTTCGTCTCGCAGCCCACGCTGTCGGTGGCCGTCAAGAAGCTGGAAGAGGAGCTGGGAGTCGCGCTGTTCGAGCGTTCCAAGTCCACCGTACAGGTCACGCCGCTCGGCGAGAAGATCGTTCAGCAGGCTCAGCGTGTGCTGGAGCAGTCCAGTGTGATCAAGGAATTGGCCAACTCCGGCAAGGATCAGCTCTCCAGCCCGTTACGCATCGGTGCCATCTATACCATTGGACCTTATCTATTCCCGCACCTGGTGCCGGAACTAACGCGCCGCGCGCCGAAAATGCCGCTCTACATCGAAGAAGGCATGACCGGTGATCTGCGTCGCAAGCTCAGAAATGGCGAACTGGACGTGATCATCATCGCGTTGCCGTTCACCGAAACTGACGTGCTGACCAAGACGCTCTACGAAGAGCCCTTTGAAGTACTGTTGCCATCGGGCCATCCGCTATTGGCGCAGGATTCCATCGCCAAGGAGCAGCTGATCAGTGAGCGCCTGCTGATGCTGGGAGAAGGACATTGCTTCCGTGATCAGATTCTCGCGGCTTGTCCGGCCATTGGTCATCAGATCAATAACCCCGAGAACACCTTGATCGCGGAAGGAGGGTCGCTGGAAACCATCCGTCACATGGTGGCCTCGGGACTCGGTATTACCGTGTTGCCCTACTCCGCGACGGGAACCGGCCACTATGAGGCCGGCGTGCTCGAAACACGTCCCTTCCAGGACCCCGCCCCCAGCCGTAGCGTGGCGCTCGCCTGGCGCGCCAGCTTCCCGCGGCCCAAGGCCATCGATGTGATCAGTCAATCGATTGCCGAGTGCCAGAATCGTGCGCGCCACAGTAACGAGAATGGCCTGCACGGACAGAAACCCTCCGCGCCGAGCGACGAGACCGCATGAGCATAGAAACCGTATGAGCAAGGTAGGCATGGATGCCACTCATGCCGGGCCAGCCAGCGCCGGCGTATTCGCCAAAGGGGCGCTGGCACAGCCACTGGACAGCCTCACTGGTGTTGGCCCCGCGCTGAGCGAGAAGCTGTCGCGACTGGCACTGGAGCGCGTCGCGGACCTGCTGTTCCATCTACCGCTGCGCTATCAGGACCGCACGCGCGTCACGCCTATCGGTACGCTCAAAAGCGGTATGGAGGCCGTTGTCGAGGGCGAAGTGACCGCCTGTGATGTCATTGCAGGACGCAGGCGTAGCCTACTGGTCCGCCTGCGCGATGGCAGTGGCATCCTCAGCCTGCGCTTCTTCCACTTCTCGCCAGCGCAACAACAACAGTTTCAGTGCGGCTTTACGCTGCGCTGTTTCGGCGAAGCTCGTGCTGGTGCGACGGGGCTTGAAATCTACCATCCGGAGTACCGTCTGATCGGGCAAGGCGCGGCACCGGTGGAAGACCACCTCACCCCTATCTATCCGACGACCGAGGGGCTCAATCAAGCACGGCTACGTGCCTTGATCGCTCAGGCGCTCAAGCAGTTGGAAGAAACACCGGAAGACTTGCCGGACCTGATTCCCGAGGTGCTGCGCACTCGCTTCCGCCTTCCCGGCGTGATCGAGTGTCTGCGCTTTCTGCATGAGCCGCCGCCGGATGCCCCCGTCGAGCAGATGAGCGCTGGTGTACACCCCAGTCAACGACGGTTGGCACAGGAAGAATTGCTCGCGCATCAACTGAGCCTGCGCCAGGTGCGGGCACGCATCCAGAAAGATGGTGCGCCGCCGCTGACGGCAACGGGTGGCCTGGGCGCGCGCTTCCTCTCCCAACTGCCTTTCTCACTGACTGGTGCCCAGCGGCGCGTACTCGATGAAGTGCGGCGTGATCTGGCGCGCGAAGTACCCATGCTCCGCCTGGTGCAGGGCGATGTGGGGTCGGGCAAGACAGTCGTGGCCGCGATGGCGGCGCTGATCGCGATTGGCGGTGGCTGTCAGGCGGCGTTGATGGCGCCCACCGAGATTCTGGCCGAGCAGCATTATCGCAACTTTCGTGAGTGGCTGGAGCCGCTGGGCATCGAGGTCGCGTGGCTGGCGGGCAAGCTCAAGGGCAAGGCGCGACTGGATACCAAGGCCGCGATTGCTGATGGTCGCGCGCGCATGGTGGTGGGGACGCATGCGCTCTTCCAGGCAGATGTGATCTTCCAACGGTTAGGGTTGGCGATTGTGGATGAGCAGCATCGCTTCGGCGTGCATCAACGTCTCGCACTGCGCGAAAAGGGGGAGGCTGGCGGCCTGACGCCGCATCAGCTGATCATGACCGCGACGCCGATTCCGCGCACGTTGGCGATGAGCGCCTACGCGGATCTCGACCTGTCGGTGATTGATGAGTTGCCACCAGGGCGGACACCGGTGCAAACCGTCGCCGTGGCTGATCCGCGTCGTCCACAGGTAATCGAACGCATCCGTGCTGCCTGCGCCGAGGGACGTCAGGCCTACTGGGTGTGCACGTTGATCGAGGAATCGGAGGTGATGACCTGTCAGGCCGCCGAGGCCACGCGCGACGAGCTGACAATAGCCTTGTCGGAGCTGTCCGTCGGCCTGATTCATGGGCGCATGAAAGCCGCCGAGAAAGCCGAGGTGATGGCACAGTTCAAGGACGGCGTACTTGATCTGCTGGTTGCCACGACGGTGATCGAGGTCGGGGTCGATGTGCCCAATGCCAGTCTGATGGTGATCGACAATCCTGAACGGCTCGGCCTGTCGCAGCTTCACCAGCTACGTGGGCGGGTCGGACGCGGCAGTACCGAGAGCTTCTGCGTACTGCTCTACCATCCGCCCCTGTCGCAGAACTCCAAACAGCGATTGGCAGTGATGCGCGAGACGTCGGACGGCTTCAAGATTGCCGAGAAAGATCTCGAACTGCGCGGGCCAGGCGAGGTGCTTGGAACGCGTCAGACGGGGCTTGCCAGCATGAAGATCGCGGACCTTGAGCGTGACAGTGATCTGATCGCGATCACCACGACGCTGGCCGATGCGCTGCTCAATGAAGCGCCTCAGGCTGCCGAGCCGCTGATCCGTCGCTGGCTGGGCGAAGCGGCAGGCCAATACGGTGCGGTGTAAGTACGCATCTCAACGACAAAGCGCACTGATGGCGGAAACCATCAGTGCGCTTTGTCGTTGAGTCCTCTTTTCGCTCAGTCATCAACTTGGCCAACACTGGTGTCAGCTGGCGCGACTGGACTTGATCAATGCTTCGGCGGCTGCCTCCAACGGCTTGAGCTGACGCAGGATGAAGGCCAGCTGTGCTGCAGCCTGACGTCCACTGGCAGCTTCAATCTGCTCGGCCTCACTATCCAGAGCATCCGCCTCACCTTCACTATCCAACGTCAGCACCACATCTTCTCCCGCCTCCAGCTGCTCGCCCAGCGCCATCAACTGCTGGCTGAGAAGATCGCCATGATGCAATAGCGTCTTGATCCCGCTACTGGCGGCCGCCGTCGCTTCCAACTCGCCACGATGTGCCGCCAGTGCAGATAGATACCCCAGCAGCGTGTGTGCTTGCAGCAGGAACCCGAAGCCCGGCTCTACATCGCGCCGGAAGTGGCCTGGCTCCTTGCGGGCAGTTGCCAGCAGATTGGAAAAGGTAGCATCGGCGTTATGAGCATTGCGCCGCGCCAGGCGATAGGCCAGGTCATCGCGCTTGCCATGACGGTATTGCGACAATACCTCGCCCAGATAACGACCGCTGGTCTTGAGGCTGATACCAGCCTGTCGATAGAGCTTGCGCCCTTGCCAATCCGGCAGAATCAGCACGACGGAAAGCCCCGCCAGCAATCCACCGACCAGGGTGTCGAACAGTCGCGGCCAGATGAGATCGAAGCCATCCCCTACCTGATTGAAGCAGGCGAGTACCATCAAGGTGATGGCAGCCGTCGCCAGTGTGTAGCGTGTGCCACGGGTCGCAAAGAACAGCACTCCCGCAACGACCGCAATACCGGCCTGCATGGTGGGGGAGGGAAACAGGCTGATCAACGCCCAGCCTGCCACCAGCCCGACCAAGGTACCGAGAATCCGTTGTGCCAACGTGCGGCGGGTATCCCCGTAGCTAGGACGGCACACGAATAGTCCGGTCAGCAGAATCCAGTAACCCTGTGTCGGGTGCACAGCCAACAGTACGCCATAACCGGCAACCAACGTGGCCGTCAGTCGCAATGCATGACGGAAGATGGGGGAGCGCGTATTCAGATGGTTGCGAATGCGCTCGACAATGTCCTTGGCACCACTCGGAGAGCGATCAAACAGGCTGTTATCGCTCTCATGTGTCACGGCTTCAAGATCACTCAATCGCGCGATCTGCCCTTCAATCAGACGAAGATTGCTGGTCAGTCCTTCCAGCGCCTGCATCAAGTGCTGCCATTCCGGTCGCTGCTGTTGCTTGAGATAGTTCAAAGAGGCATTGAGGTCTTCCAATGCCTGCTGGCTGTCGCTGGCATCAAACGGCTGGCGCATCAGCAGTGCCTTCCCCAGCCCCTTGCAGGCACGGCCCTGCTGCTCCAATAGCCGCTGACAGCGGAACAGGATGTCGTGATGGAAGAAGGCATCCGTCAGCTGACCGTAGGGGTAGTGGCTGGAACTGGCACGCTCATGCAGATCTTGAGCAATGAAATAGAGCCGCAGATAGCGGTCCAGCTTGGTGGTATCACGCCGACCGGCCAGACGCCGGAATACCATTTCCTTGGTCTGGTTGAGCGCCACGACCACGCGACCGTTCTGCTCGGCGAGTGCCAGCCGGCGCGCGGATTGATCAACATTGCGCAGCGGCTCGAATAATTGCGCCTTGAGAATCAGGTAGCGGCCCAGCTCACGGTAGAGCATCGCCATGCTGTGCTTGAGTGGTTGACGTGAAAACAGCGCGCACCACAGTACCGACAACAGGCCGTACCAGGTCGCACCGATCACCAGCAGCATCGGCTGTACCAGATTGATGCCAAGGCCCGGCTCGCGCAGCCATGACGGCAAGCTCTGCTCAAGCAAGGCGATACTGCCATCGCCGTGCTGCTGCTCCAGGCTGATCATGGTGTAGACAGCCAGAATCAGTGATGCCCGCGCAATGGCGCCATAACGGGCATCCACCGCGCCCAGCATGATCATCGAGAAGGTCGCCAGCGCCAGTCCGATCACAAAGGGTACCGGCATGCCGAACAGGAGCTCTACCGACACTGAAGCAATGCTGAAACACGCCAGCGTCATGCCTAGTGCTCGTAATCTGCCGCGCCAGTGATCATCGGTTTCAGCCAGTCCCGAGGCAATCACGCCGAGAAATAGCGGAATCACCAGCGCCATCTCATCGAACCAGAAACCGACCCCCATCACACCGCCCAACGCGATCAGCATGCGCAGAGAGTAACTGAAGGCATCCAGCGTCCATAAGCGACGCAACGAATGCAGAAGGGAGTGCCAAAGGGAATGAGTCATGAAGTGTTCCGGGACAAGAGCGCCGAGCCGCGCATTAGACTTTAGATTTATATCGCTAGCATATCATCCTGTCGAGCCGCGTCCGAGCACTGCTCGATCTCCACTGCGTTGGTAGCCCCGTGAGCGGCACACGCCATCATTCGTGGCACCCTGACATGGCACCAACGACCTTCACTGACTGTCATGGAGACTCTCAATGCATCCCCTTATCGAACGCGTCACTGGCTCTCTTGGTCTATCACCGGACATTGCCGAACAGGCGATCGGCACAATTCTCAAATTTATCCGTGAACAAGGCCCCGATGGCCCGGCAGCATCACTGCTGAACGCAATCCCGGGCGCTGAAGGCCTGATAGGCAGTGCAGGAGAGGATGATTCCGGTGGCGGTGGCCTGCTGGGCGGCCTGATGGGGGCCGCCAGTGCCTTCACGGGCGGTGGTGGTGCCATGGCGCTGGGCCAGAAGCTGATGGGGCTGGATTTGAGCATGGACCAAGCGCGTGGTGTCGCCGATGAAACTCTCACCTATGCACGCGAAGAAGCCGGCGATGGTGTGGTTGATCAAGTACTCGACGGCATTCCTGGCCTCAAGCAGCTATTGTGAGCCAACGCCTCTCCGCATCATGAGAAACGCCCCGCTGATCAGATCAGCGGGGCGTTTTATGTGGCGTCCACCTGGCGTGTGGTGCGCGTCAGCGAATGCGTTTGAGCAGCGACTGCAGACGATTGAGTTGCGCGGAATCCCCTACCAATCGAATGCGCTGCTCCATCATGCCCTGCATGAAGGCCTTGGGAGATGGCTTGAGCAAAAAGGCCACGGCACTGTTGGCATCGGCAAATCGCAGCTCTAGATCCGTATCCACCGGCAGGCCGGGGGCAGCACTGATTCCCGACTCCGACATCCGGTAGTGACGAGCAATACGCATGTCTTCCGTCGCGACACCCCAATCCAGTGGGCGAGACTGGAGTTGTGCCCGAAACTCGGGGTCACGCTTGAAGGCCCGCTTGAGCAGCAGACCCAATACCCAGAGCAGTATCTTGAGCTTCATGGCGTCATTCCTTGAACAACAGGGGAGTCAGCGACGGGCCCAACGAGCAAATCATGAAAATGCCACCGACCCCGCAAGGCGGAGCCGATGGCATCGTCAATGACTCTCAGCAAGGGCGCGTCGCCGCGTACCAGCGTTATTTGGTCACTGCATCCTTCAGCGACTTGCCTGGCTTGAAGGCCACCGTCTTGCTGGCGGGGATGGTCAACGGCTTGCCTGTCTGGGGGTTCTTGCCAGTACGGGCCGCACGCTGACGCACAGTGAAGGAACCGAAACCGATCAGTGATACATCATCGCCCTTGGCAACGGTGTGAGTGATCTCGTCGAGAATCACGTTCAGCACCTGACTAGCCTTGTCCTTGGACAGATCTGCACGCTCGGCGATGGCCGCAGCGAGTTCTGGCTTGCGCATGAAAAGCCCTCCTGGTTTGGCATTATGCACGGGCGGCTAAGCCGCCGATTTCATTGTTGTTCTTGCTAGCGATGACACATGGCTGTGACGCAATTCGCCACCCAAAGAGTCTTGAACCGGGCAACGGCCTACGGCAGCAACTCGTCATGCGGGGTCCGCTCGGCACTCTTTCTCGCGGAGTCTTCACTATCGTGCCTGATCGAGCTGACAGCAAGCGACTTGCGACCAACGGCCATGACAAACCCTAGCCTAACAATGGCGGCGCTTGCCGCGCTAGCACGACTTTCCGGCGAACGGCGGTGCCTGTCAATGCATATCCGATCAAGCGTTCGTTTTTATCCAACGCCAGCGCTTCAAGATTATCGCCCTCGCCACTGATTTCCCAATGTGCCACCGCACTGCGCGGTGGATACGCCACCACTGGCAAGGCAGGCGTCTTGACCAGCACAGGCCAGGCTTTCCAGTCGAGCACACTGCTCTCGCCACACAGGTTGGCCGCCAGCGTGCGCGCAGCCATCTGTAGCGGCTGGACATACATGGCATTGACACCCTCGACACTCGCACAGTCACCCAATGCCCAGACATGCGGCTGCGAGGTGGCCAGATGACGATCAACCCGGATACCGTCACCCCCGGCGCTCAAGCCAGCTTCCTGCGCCAACCGGATACGCGGCGCGAGCCCAGTGGCAAGTAATACCAGCGACCCTGACAACTGCCGTCCACTCTGCAAGCGGATAGCGACCGGCGCAGTGGCGTCGTCGTTGCCCGTTATTGACTCGACCATCTCACCCTGCAGACGCTTGAGACCGATGCCATCGAGGGCCTTGCCGAGACGTTGTCCAAGCGCCTGAGGCAGTAGGCCATCAAGCGGCGTCTCTTCTGGGGCTACCAGCGTGACGGAGTGTCCAGCGGCGGTCAGATCATTGGCATATTCACAGCCGACCAGACCCGCGCCGACAATCACCACATGCCCTGCTTCGCCCTGCTCACGAGCCGTCGTCAATGCGGCGCTGAAGGCAGCATAATCGTCCAGATCATTGATGCTCATTACGCGCGACGCGGCAGCCGCCTCAACCGGGAAGGGTCGGCGTGGTGCGGCACCGACGGCCAGTACCAGCTCGTCGTAATGCAGACATTCTTCACCGAGCCATAGCTGGCGGGCAGCCGTATCGATGGCAGTAACCCGCTGGTGAGTACGTAGCTCAGCGTTCAACTCATCCACCAGTGCAACCGGTGCCTGATGCGAGAGTGTCTTCCTCGTCATGCCCTTGGCAAAGGCCGTCGACAACAATGGCTTGGAATAGTCATGGCCGCTGTCCTGACTGACGAGTATCAGTCGGCTGTCCTTGTCACGGGCACGCAGAGCACGGGCCAGACCGATACCGGCCATGCCGGTACCAATGATGACAAGGGTGCGGGGGTCACGCATGGCGCCGTCTCCTGAAAGTCGATCTGAAGGCAAGGGAGTCACAGCATACCAGTCTGCCACCATCGTCGGCTTGCGGTGCGACACGCACACACCAAATGCGGAGATATCGCTGATATGTCGCGCGTGCGCTGCCGATTTATGGCGGGGTTACCCAGGCGGCGCCACTGCCTGAGCATGCTAGACTCGCCTCTTGTCACCTGACAGGGAATAGGGAATCCATCGTGGTCTGTCACTCTTCTTCACTTGCCGTTTCCACGCCATCGCTCTCACAGACGACGCACGGCGGTACGCCTCTCAACCTGCTCGAGTCAGCAAGCGACCAGTTAGCAACGCCCTCATCGATAGCGTGTGAGGCCTCTACGCCGCGTCGTCACTGGCAGCCGGCGGCGGTCTTGAAGGGGGTGATGTCCGCAGGTTGGTGGCCATGGTTATCTTCCCGCGGCTCACTGACTCAGCGTCTGGACACTGCCATGCGTGCAAGCGACGGTGTCGGCCTGCGCGTCCGCCTATTGCTGCAAGACACCGGCCCAGCCCGCTGTGATGAAGCCCGCCTGTTGGGCGTCAGCGGGCGGCGGCATGTCTGGCGGCGCGAGGTGGCGCTGTGTCACGGCGATACACCTTGGGTGATTGCCCGCTCGCTGGCAGCGCTGGACGTGGCGCACAGTCATCGACTCTCGACGCTCGGCGAGCGCTCGCTGGGACATTGGCTGTTCCGTCAACCAGATCTGCAACGCAGTGCCATCGATATCAGCCGCGCGCCGCTGTGCCTCTCGAGTCAGCAGTCATTGGCGATGGTAGACAGCGTATGGATGCGGCGCTCAATGTTTTCCCACGGCCGCTTCCGTGTGCTGGTGCAGGAAGGCTTCACGCCGGCGTTTCAAGCGGCCATCGGTCTCTGATACCACAGCAGATGACAGTGCCTTGTCAGCCCTTCGATTACCTTTTTGCGCAGCCCGTTCAGGAGTCCTGATGTCCGCGTCATCCCCCTCGCCCGCCGCTCGTCCATCCCGCCTGGCCGACTATCTCGCACTGACACGCCTCGATCGTCCGATTGGCACCTGGCTACTGATGTGGCCAACCCTTTGGGCACTATGGCTGGCAGCTGATGGCCTACCACAGCGCAATACTCTGCTGATCTTCGTGGCAGGGGTCTATTTGATGCGCGCCGCGGGCTGCGTGATCAACGACTACGCCGATCGCCACTGGGACAAGCATGTCGAACGCACCCAGGATCGACCACTGACCTCGGGGCGCATCTCGGAGCGTGAGGCGCTGACCTTGTTCGGTGTGCTGGTAGCCGCCTCCTTCATACTGGTGTGCTTCACCAATCTGACGACCGTACTGCTGTCTATCGTGGCCGTACTACTGGCCGCCAGCTATCCCTTCATGAAGCGCTTTCACCACCTGCCGCAAGTCGTGCTGGGCGCCGCCTTTGGCTGGGCGATTCCGATGGCGTTCGCTGCCACCCTGGAAGAGGTACCAAGCTATGGCTGGTGGTTATTTGCGGCCAACCTGATGTGGACCGTGGCCTACGACACCGCGTACGCCATGGTAGATCGTAATGATGATCTCAAAGTCGGGATCAAATCTACCGCCGTGCTGTTTGGCCGTGCCGACAAGCTGATGATCGGCCTACTGCAACTGGGCATGCTGGCGGTACTGATCGGTATTGGCCTGCATCTCGCGCTGAATATCTTCTACTGGCTAGGGCTGACGGCAGCCGCTGCTACCTTCCTGTGGCAGCAGCGCTTGATTCGCGATCGTGAGCGAGGCCCATGCTTCCAGGCCTTTCTCAATAATCACTGGTCAGGTCTGCTGATCTCCGTGGGTATCATATTGGCGACCTGGCCAGCGACCTGAGTCGCCTGCAACTTCAATGCCTCAGCACCAGATGAGCCACCTGCCTTGCAGGTGGCGCATTTCATTTTGAAAAGGATAAAAATACTCGCCAACGTGGAGTTCAGCCCTCTGGTCGCAAGCTCAGCAAGCTGCCATGCTTGCCACTGTCATCTCGTTGTCATACAAGCGGGGTGTAATCGTCATCGACCTGTCATTTTGGCGCCTGCGCCGACTGCTGCCTGGGATCTAGCGATGAGCTCCAAGACTGTACTGATTGTCGACGACGAATCTTCGATACGCGAGATGATCGCCGTCGCACTGGAAATGGCGGATTACCGCGTGCTGGAGGCCGATAACGCCCAGGACGCTCACGCCATCGTGGTTGATGACAAGCCTGACCTGCTACTGCTGGACTGGATGATGCCAGGGACCAGTGGGCTGGAACTGGCGCGGCGTCTCAAGCGTGATGAGACCACCGCCGAGATTCCCATCATCCTGTTGACCGCCAAGGGCGAGGAAGACAACAAGATTCAAGGGCTGGAAGCGGGAGCTGATGATTACATCACCAAGCCCTTCTCACCCCGGGAATTGGTAGCCCGACTCAAGGCCGTACTGCGTCGCACGACGCCCAAGGGAGTCGAAGAGGCAGTGGAAGTCGAGGGCTTGATGCTCGACCCTGCCAGCCATCGCGTCACCGCGCATGGCAGCTCTCTGGAAGTCGGCCCGACCGAGTACCGCCTGCTGCAGTTCTTCATGACCCATCAGGAGCGTGCCTACACCCGTAGTCAGCTGCTGGATCAGGTATGGGGCGGTAATGTCTATGTCGAGGAACGCACCGTGGACGTGCATATTCGCCGTCTACGCAAGGCGCTGGGCGAAAGCCATCAGCACCTGATTCAGACCGTGCGCGGCACCGGCTACCGCTTCAGCGCCCAGGCCTGAGGCGTAGATGCGCTACTGGACGAATGAGCTATGGCGACTCGGCTATCTGGTCGGTGGCTTCGGGTTGATTGGTGGTTTGCTCGGCTTCCTTGCCTGGGGGCTTACGCTAGGGTTGGCACTGTATCTTTTCGTGCACCTGCGCCATCTCAAGAGTCTCTACACCTGGCTGATCACCAATCCCCATGAAGAGCCTCCGCCGGGTGATGGCGTGTGGGGAGATCTGCTCGATCGCCTGTATCGTTACCAGAAGGGCCAGCGCAAGGCACAGGAGCGCTTGCGCAGTATCCTCAACCGTATTCAGGAATCTTCCGAGGCAATGCGTGATGGCCTGGTGATGCTGGATAACCACGGTGACATGGAGTGGTGGAACAGCGCTGCCGAGCAGCTTATCGGTCTCAAGGCCAGTCATGATCGCGGTCAGCACGTCACCAACTATCTGCGTGATCCTGCCTTCATCGACTACTTCAATCGGCTCGACTATCGCGAGCCGCTGACGCTTCAGTCACCGCTGTCAGATAACATGATCTTGCAGGTGTCCATCACGCTGTTTGGCGATAACGAACGTCTGGTAATGGCACGTGACGTGACGCGCCTCTATCAACTGGAAGAAATGCGCCGCGACTTCGTGGCGAATGTCTCTCATGAGCTGCGCACGCCGTTGACGGTGCTGGCGGGCTATCTGGAAACCTACAACGACTATGCCAGTGATCTACCGCCCCGCTGGCAGCGTGGTCTGGGGCAGATGCAGAGCCAGACAGACCGCATGCAGCACCTGGTGGAAGATTTGCTGACCCTCTCGCGACTGGAAACTGACGAGCTGACTGGCGAGGGGCATTGCCTCAACATGCCGGCTTTGCTGGAACAAATCCGTGAAGATGCAGCGGGACTCTCTCAGGGACGTCACACCTTCTCCGTGGAGGCAGAGACCACATTTTCACTCTGCGGAGAGGAGCAGGAGTTGCGCAGTGCCATCTCGAATCTGGTCTTCAATGCCGTACGCTACACCCCGGAAGGCTGTCATATCACACTGCGCTGGCGCGCGACCGATGACGATTTGATAGTGGAAGTCGAAGATGACGGTGATGGCATTGATCCTGTTCATCTGCCGCGCTTGACCGAGCGCTTCTACCGTATCGACAAGGGGCGCAGCACGGCGACCGGTGGAACCGGTCTGGGACTCGCTATCGTCAAGCATGTGCTGATTCGCCACCAGGGCCATCTGGACATTGATAGCCACCCTGGCGAAGGGTCCCGCTTCCGGTGTCATTTTCCGGCATCACGGCGCTGTACGCGGGATAACTGATGGATGGGAGCTCGCGAGCCCCTCTTCTGTTATGCGCATACGACAACGCCCCGTAGTGTCCTCATGATGAGGCCATTACGGGGCGTTGTCGTATTCCTCTATCACCTCACCTGTCAGCCGCTGTCACACCGGTGCAGGCAACTGGCGATAGTGGCTCTGCCACATCAACACGGCACCCGCGACAGCACCGGGGATCAATAGCAGATTGGCCAACGGTACCAGCGTCACGACAAAGACCACGCCCCCGAAGGTCAGCGACGGCCACCAGCGCGCCTTGAGACGCTGCTTCATGTCACCAAAGCTGACCTGATGGTTGTCCATTGGATAGTCGAGATACTGAATCGCCATGCTCCAGGCTGAGAACAGCCCCCATAACAACGGCGAGAGCAGATTCAGCCCCGGGATGAAGCCGATGATGAACAACGCGATCATGCGTGGAATGAAATAGCCCAGCTTGGCCATCTCACGACTGAGTGAGTCAATGCCAATCTTCATCAGGCCACGATCATCATCGATCAGGGTGCCATCAAGGCGATGCTCGACCTTCTCGGCAAGAATGCCGTAAAAAGGCGCGGCGATCAGATTGGTCACCAGGCTGAAAGTAAAGAACACCACCAATAACAGACTCAACACCAGTACCGGCCAGATCAACCAACTCAGCCATTCCAGCCAGCTGGGTACCTTGAGCATCCAGTAGTCGATCCAACCGCCAAACTGGCTGAACAGTACCCACAGCGTCACGCTATAGAGCACCAGGTTGATCGCCAGCGGCACGAACACGAAGCGACGCAACCCTGGGGTGTAGACCATGCGGGTCCCGCGGACCAGCGCCGATACGGCATCAATCATGCGACGTCCTCGTCATCTAAAATGAAGCGGCTGCTCTGTGGCGGCCGGAGCCACACCCTAGCATTCCCGACCGCGCTGCGCAGCAGCAATGCCTGCAGATGCAAACGCCCCGCAGGCACTCGTGAGAGCATCTGCGGGGCGTCTTGTGATTCGATGACATGAGGGAGACAAGGTTGTAACGATGAGCGCCAGCACATCTCTCAGGTGTCAGCCCGCACCGACTACACCGTTCTCAACGCTTGTCGAAATCCTGCGGCTTAAGATCGTGGGTATCGGTATGACGCACGTCCACGCCCTTGACCAGGAAGATGACGTATTCAGCAAGGTTGTCAGCGTGATCACCGATACGTTCCAGCGCGCGCAGAATCCACATCACGTTGAGCACCGGCGTGATCTGACGCGCATCTTCCATCATGAAGGTCATCAGTGAGCGCATGGCACTCTGATATTCCTGATCCACCGAGACATCTTCGCGCAATACCTTGAGAGCCAGATCCGTGTCAAAGCGGGCGAAGGCCGTAAGCGCATCACGCACCATGCTGCGGACATGTTGGCTGAGGTGGCGCACCTCGACCATGCCGCGCGGGCTCTGGCCATTTTCGACCAACGACAGGGCATTGCGTGCAATCTTGCTTGATTCATCACCGATGCGCTCGAGATCAGACGTGGCGCGAATGACCGCCAGCACCAGACGCAGATCAGAGGCGGCTGGCTGACGGCGTGCCAGCACGCGGGTGCACTCGTCATCAATCTTGAGCTGCATGTCGTTGACGGCCTTGTCATTGTCACGCACACGAGTCGCCAACTCACTATCACCTTCCAACAGCGCGGTGACGGCATCCTGCAATTGCTTTTCTACCAGACCGCCCATGGCCAGAAGGTGTGTCTTCAGCGCATCCAGCTCGTGATTGAACTGCTGAGATATGTGCTTGCCGTGCGAATCGCTGGTGATATCCATTACCCTCTCCCGGGAAGTCATCCGCCGAGGAAGGCGGTATGTGACATGAGTGACATTACAAGTATGGGCCGTGCAGCATGGCGTAGCACAGGTGTCTCCCACCCAGCATGCCAATGCATGATGACAGTTTTGTTGCACTGCCATCAGAACGGCCTGATACGAGGGCCGGGACGCTCAACTGCATCCTCACTCAGGCTTAACCAAAGCGACCCGTGATGTAGTCTTCTGTCTGGCGACGGCGCGGATTGGTAAACAGCTGATCGGTGGGTGCGTACTCCACCAGCCGACCCTCATGCAGGAAGGCGGTAGCATCAGAGACCCGTGCCGCCTGCTGCATGTTATGGGTGACGATGACCAGCGTCAGGCGTGAACGCAGCGAGCGGATCAACTCCTCAATCTTCAGTGTCGAGATTGGGTCCAGCGCCGACGCTGGCTCATCGAGCAGCAATACCTCTGGCTCTACCGCTAGCGCACGAGCAATCACCAGCCGTTGCTGTTGGCCGCCGGAGAGGCCTAGTGCACTGTCGAACAGACGGTCTTTCACCTCATCCCACAATGCGGCGGCACGCAGGCAGGCCTCGACCTTGTCATCCAGGTGGCGCTTGTCACGCACACCGACCAAGCGCAGTCCGAAGGCAACATTCTCATAGACCGACATCGGGAAGGGGTTGGGAGCCTGGAAGACCATGCCGACGCGACGGCGCAGCATCGGGACATCAACGCCACGCGCATGAATGTCCTCACCTTCCAGCCGTATCTCTCCCGTCAGATGCGACTGCTCATCGAGATCCGTCATGCGGTTGAAAGTCCGCAACAGACTCGACTTGCCACACCCGGACGGGCCGATGAAGGCTGTAACGCGCTTGCGTGCAATACACAGACTGATGTCATCCAGCGCACTCTGCTGACGCCCCTCGCGCGAGCGATACCCCAGCGAGAGACCGCGCGTTTCCAGGCAGACATCACTCGTAGCAATGCGAGTCGAATCCTGGGGTGGTGTCATCCGTGTACGCACTGTCTCGTCATCACGACTCATTCGGTGGCCCCCTTATAACGTTGTGCCAGCAGGTGACGCAGGCGGATGGCACTCAGATTGAGGCACAGAATGACGGCCACCAGCACCAATGCGGTGGCATATACCAGCGGGCGGTTACTGAAGGCATCGCTGCTCTGGAACGCCAGATCATAGACCTGATGCCCGAGGTGCATGAATTTACGGTCGAGATGGAGCCACGGGAAGCTGTCATCGACCGGCAATTCCGGCGCCAACTTGACCACCCCGACCAGCATCAACGGTGCCACCTCACCGGCGGCACGAGCCACTGCCAGAATCAGACCCGTCATCAGCGCAGGGGAAGCGGCAGGCACTATCACGCGGCGCAGTGTCTCAAGGCGCGTCGCCCCGAGCGCCAGAGCCCCTTCACGTAGCCGCTGTGGCACACGTGCCAACCCCTCTTCAGTGGCCACGATAACCACCGGCAACGTCAATAACGCCAGCGTCAGCGAAGCCCACAGGATACCGCCGGTACCGAAGGTGGGCGTGGGTAGCTGGTCGGCATAAAACAGACGATCAATCCCCGCACCCACCCCGTAGACAAAGAAACCCAGCCCGAAGACACCGTAAACAATCGACGGCACACCGGCCAGATTGCGCAGTGCAATGCGCGTCAGTTGCGTGAGGCGTCCCTGGTGCGCCACCTCATGCAGGTAGAGCGCTGCCATGACACCAAAAGGCATTACGATGACTGACATCAACACCACCATCAGCACGGTGCCGAAGATCGCCGGCCAGGCACCTTCACCACCGTCATTGGACGTACCGGAGACAAAATCCGCGAATCTGCTCAATGTCAGGGAAAGGCGCCCGCCAAATCCCAGCGCGTTAGGCTGCCAGACACGCTTGATATCATCCAGCGCTACCTGACCGTCATATCCACCGCGCCCTGCGAGGCTCAGCTGACCAGCTGTCAGTGCATCGCGAAGCGTCATGAGGTGTTGTTCACGCTGGATAAGCGCCTGACGGGCAGTCTCTATCTTCTCTGCAAGTGCCGGCGATACCTCTCCACTATTGAGGCTGGCGGTACCCTGCTGCATGAGATCAGAAAGCTGCTCGCTCAGCTGTTTGCTGTCACTGCGCAGAGCCGCCAGATTACGCCGCTGCCCCTCGAGATGCGCCAGGCGTGAAAACAGTGGCGTGGCGTCATCCACCAGTGGCTTGCCGCTGCCTGTCTCATCAGCAGGACCAGTGGTGACAAGCTCACCTGTTGTGGGATCACTCAGCGATTCCGCCATGCCGTAGAGCACCCGGCCATCGCGCAATTCCAGCGCCAACGCCTGCTCAGGAAAGATTAGTGTGTTCAGCATGTCCTTGGGCAACCATCGCCAGCTGGCGGCGGCACTCTGCTCGGAAGACGTCTGTAACAACCACCATTGCTGAGGCCGAGAGGCACCAGTGGCCATCTGCACATGGCGGACCTCCTCACGCATCAACTCACCGAGCAGATGCTGCCCTTTGTCTACTGGTGCTGCGTCTATTGATGTTGTTCCAACGCCCACTCCAGCTTCTGTCGTCTGCACAGAGGCATTGATCGTGTCAGTCGTCGGGGGCACCAGCGCTATCTCGACAAGGCGCGAGGGCCAGAAATGACCCAACGAGCCCGCCAGCAGCAACCCGACCAGCCCCATCATCAATAGCAGCGAGACACTGACCGCCATTGCATTCAGCCATCCCCAAGGGCCGCCATCGCGCCAGTAGCGGGACAATCGTGCAAGTAGGTGCTCCTGCGGGCGTAGCAAAGAGGGAGATGAAAGTGGCCGAGGCGTCCGAACGGTACTCATCCCCAACCTCCTCGCGCAGGCGGCGCAAATCGCTGACGCAGCACTTCGGCGAAAGTGTTGACGATGAAGGTGAAAAGAAACAGTGCCAGCGCTGCGAGGAACAGCAGACGATAGTGGCTACTGCCAATGTCGGCTTCCGGCAGCTCGATCGCAATCGTGGCCGCCAGTGAGCGAAGCCCCTCGAACAGGCTGGCATCCACCAGCGGTGTATTGCCGGCTACCATCAACACGATCATGGTTTCGCCGACGGCACGTCCCATGCCAATCATCAGTGCGGAACACACACCCACGGCGGCGGCAGGCAAGATTACGCGGCGCAGAGTTTGCCACGGCGTCGCACCCAATGCGGCAGAGCCTGCGGCCAGTCCTCTAGGCACAGAGGACAGAGCATCTTCACTCAAGGTAAACAACGTCGGCATCACGGCCAATCCCAATGCCATGCCCGTCACCAGGGTGTTGCGCTGCGCATAGCCAATCCCGTAATGGCTAAACAGCCACTGCTTGATATCCCCTTCAAACCACCACTGCTCGATATGGCTGGCAATGGTGATATCCAGCCATAGCAGCAGCACAAGTAGCGGGAGCAAACCAAAGGCAGCCATGTTTTCCGGTAACACTACCCGCCAGCTGCGCGGTGCGAGCGTCCAGAGAAAACCAGCCACCATGGTACCCAGTGGAATCAATGCCAGTCCCAACAACACGGCCATCAGCTCGCGCTCGACGAAGGGGGCGACTACCAGTGCCGCAATGAAGCCGATCACGACGGTCGGTAGTGCCTCCATCATTTCCAATAATGGCTTGATGCGAGACCGCTGACGCGGTGCCATGAAACAGGACACATGGATTGCACAGCCCAACCCCAGCGGAACGGCAAACAGCAAGCCGACCAATGCGGCCTTGAGCGTGCCCCAGACAATGGGCACCAGTGACAACCGTGGCTCGCTGCGGGTATCGCCCATCTGCCAGATCCACTCCGGCGCTGGCCGCCCTTCATACCAAACCTTGCCGAGCAGGGTGGATAATCCGACATCGGGGTGTGGATCATCGATGACCAGCCCTTGCGCTGAGGGCTGACCAGCAGAGAGTGACCGAGCGTCGCTGGACGTGTCATCGGCAAGACCCGTCGCCAACAGCTGACGATCATTGCGGCTGAAGGTCAGTGTCACACCTTCGGCCACTGTCTGAGGCGACAGCCAGTCCTGCACCAGGCGCTGACGCTCGGTAGTCGCCTGATAAAGGCCTAAGCGCCCCGTAGCATCCAGTGCTGAGAATCCGAGGCTGTGATGGGCGGCGGCAAGCGCCACGATGGGCGCTTCAAGCTCACTATTGAAGGTACCGATAGCGACCAGCGGCTGGGCATGCCCGGGCTGCACGTAATGCGTCAAGCCACCTGCATCATCACCAATGATCAGGCTTTTGCCACCACGCAAGACACGCAGTGCCGTAATGCGAGCATGCGGGTGCGTTCCGCGACTGATCATACGGGCCAGCGGACCTGTCTCATCGACGGAGGCCGTCAATTGCCACTGCTGGAAATCATGCTCTCCGGCCGTGATCAGCAGTCGGCCTGCCATACTTGCCTGCCCTCCGGGACTCTCAAGCCATTGATGCTGCCAAACAGCTTCGGGAGTGTTAAGTGATAGGCGTGCCAGCCACAGACGGGCACCCAAGGAATCAGACGCACTCATCCACAGCTGATCACCACTGACCATCAAATGAGCAGACGCATGCGCCAGTCCCTCTGGCACGGTGAGCGGTGTCAAAGGTATCGCGATGGGCAGTGAAGCGGATTCAGTAACATGCACGGGTTGTAGCCGGCCATCTGCCAGCCAGGCCCCTGCAAATGCCAGCTGGTCGGTGTCGGTCGCGATCAGCGCAGAAGAGGCATCACGCGGCGAAGGCAGGGTTGCAGATGACGCGAGCAAATCATCCAACCGCTGAGACTCGTTATCAGCGGCAACCGACGTTTCTTGCGCCATCATCGGCTGAGTACTGGCCGGCACTAGCAACGGCCACGACACACTGAACAGATACCCCAGCATCACGATCACTACCACCATCACGCCAAGGCCTGACGCGGTCAGCCATAGGCTGGCCAGACGATCGTGCCGCAAGCGGCGACGCTGCATTCGTGAGGCATCAACTGCCGACATGAAGAGGTACCACGCGAGAAATTGCACTCAAAAGAGGCTCAGCCGACCAGGCGGAGAGCAAGGAATTCATCAAGATTATGTCCGTAGGATGACAAACAGGTGACATGACCATCTCAGCTCGCGGGTACGCTATCCAGCCCCAGCTGCGTACGCCAGTGATTCAGCTGAGCTTCCGGGAGTGGCACGTATCCTTCACGCAAGATGGATTGCTGTCCCTGACGCGACATGATCAGCGACAGGAAGGCCTGTTCAAGCGTGGGCAATGGCTTACCCGGAACGCGATTGACATAGATATACAGTGCGCGCGTGAGCGGATAGCGACCATCGCGAATGCTCGCACGACTAGGCGAGACAGCTGACGGGTACTCATCCGTGCTGACCGGCAGCTGCTTGACCATCGGCGAAGCCGTGCTGAAGCTGGCGTAGCCTATCCCGCTGGGTGTGGCACCGACTGCCTGAATGATGGAAGCCCATCCTGGCTGTTCGCTGACATCAAGTCGGAAATCGCCGCCACAAAGCGCAATCCGTCGGAAGGCACCATAGGTGCCAGAGGTGGCGCTACGTCCGTAGAGACTGATCTGCCGCGCCGCCCACCGCCCGGTCAGCCCCAGGTCTCCCCACTCAAGAAACGCCTTGCTGCCACAGGAATGCGTAGCGGAGAAAATAGCATCCAACTGATGCAAGCTGATTTTCTCCAACGGGTTATCGCGATGCACCACGATACCCATCGCATCCAGTGCGACCGGAATACCCAGCGGCGGATAGCCATACTTGTGCTCGAACTCCATCCGCTCCTGCTCACGCATGGGACGCGACATCAGGCCAATACGGGTAGTGCCGGCCACCAGTGCCGGCGGTGCCGTCGAAGACCCTGCTGCCTGCAACTGCACCCGCACACCGGGATGATAGCGGTGCAGCTGTGATGCCCAACGTGTGACCAGCGCAGACAGGGTATCAGAGCCGACAGCCGTCAAATTGCCTACCACGCCTGCTACAGGGCGATATTCCGGGATAGCGGTCGCGGCAGAAGCTGAGCTCATCGCTACCACGGTCATTGCGAGGCCTGCGCAAAGCAGGGCCGCCGTCCTCAAAGAAGAATGTGCCGAGGACAGGAAGCGCAAAAGACACTGCAGCGGACGACCTACTGATGACATGACCATAGCTATCCCCAGCCTGGATAATGAAGAGTACAGAGTGACTTCAGGACGTAATGATCACGTGGGCGAACATCAACTACTCGCTGATGTCTGACGTATCAATCAAGTATCCGCCATTGTTACGTTGAGTACCTATGACACCATGCTGCATCGCAAGAAAGCGGCCTGACAGTCCTTCGTCAGGGGGAGTAGGATACAAGGAATGATGCTGACCCTGTGGCCTGATAGTTCACTACGCCAAGTGCCTGCTTGAACATGTCATGCCCGTGGTACAAGTGCCATCATCGTAAGTATTATCACCCTTGCAGCCATCACGATAATTTTCATAACAACAAGATAGCGAGTCACATCATGCAAGCTTTGGATGACGTCCCAACGCCCAATGGGGCCCTGACGCTCAAGTTGATTGCTCAACGCCATGATACCAATCTCTATGGTGATATCAGTGGTGGCTGGTTGATGCACCGCATGGACGAGGCCTGTGAACTGGCGGCCGGTCGAGTCGCCAATGGCCGAACAGCCACCGTAGCCGTGGAAGGACTCGACTTCCTGTCTCCCGTTCGTGTTGGCTCGGTAGTGAACGTATTCACCAACATCGCGGAGGTGGGTCGTAGTTCTATCCGGCTGTCCGTCGAGGTCTGGATTCGCCCCCCGCAGGAGCGCAATCATCGCGCTCTGACCAAGGTGACCGAGGCCTGTTACGTGATGGTGGCGCTCGACGATAATGGCCGCATTCGTGCCGTTCCCACCGCGCCTGTAGAACAGCCATCACTCCTGTCATCCTCTCTTCCCCCAGTGGAATGAGGGATAACGCCAGAAGACAAAAGGCCGCTCCGGATTCGGGGCGGCCTTTTACGTTATCAGTCTGCTCAGAAAAAACTCAAGACGTCGCGTCTTCACTCAATACGCGTGCACGACCATCAAGATAGGCGCGCTCGCCAGTTCTGGTCCAGGGTGCGACCCGTTGCTGGAAGGCGCGGTAGGAATCATATACCCGCTTGGCATCGGCATCTTTCGCGACGAATTCGTCCAACACCTCGTTGGAAGCCTCGTACAGCGCGGTATAGACATCCTCGGGGAATTCGCGCAGTTGCACACCGTGCTCCTCGACCAATGACGTCAGGGCAGTGGCGTTGCGCAATGCGAACTCGTCGACCATGGCATGATTGGCAATCTTGGCCGCCTGAATCACGACCTGTTGGAGATCTTCCGGCAGCGCCTGCCACGCCTCCATGTTGACCGTGCCTTCCAGAATTGCCGAAGGCTCATTCCAGGCCGGTGAGTAGTAGTACTTGGCGACCTGATGCAGGCCAAAGGCCAAGTCATTGTAGGGGCCAACCCAATCCGCCGCATCAATCACGCCGGTTTCCATTGCCGTGAAGATCTCGCTGCCCGGCAACGTCAGCGTACTGGCACCGATACGATTCATCACCTCACCGGCAAGCCCGGGCAAGCGAATCTTGAGCCCTTTCATGTCGGCCAGGCTCTTCACTTCCTTGTTGAACCAGCCCGCCATCTGCGTACCGGTATTGCCGACGGCCAGCGGCTTGAGATTGTGACGCGCATAGATTTCATCCCACAGCGCCATGCCGTCGCCGTAATACAGCCAGGCATTGGTCTCGGTGGTATTCATGCCAAAAGGCACTGCCGTGAAGAACTGGGCAGCAGGAATCTTGCCCTTCCAGTAATAGGATGCCGAATGTCCCATCTGGGCCGTGCCGGAAGATACCGCATCAAAGACTTCCATGGCCGGTACCATCTCACCGGCACCGTAGACCTTGACCTGCAGACGGCCACCGGAGAGCGTGCCTATCAATTCCGCGAATTCATTGGCTCCCGTGCCCAACGCAGGGAAATTCTTCGGCCAGGAAGTCACCATCTTCCAGTGAATGGTCTCGGCGGCGTGCGCGGTGGAGACAAAGGGCGCAGCGGCGATACCAGCAGCCCCCGCACCGAGAGCGGTAAGAAAACGACGGCGTTGCATGGCACAGTCCTTGTTCGAGTTATTGGTTTGCGAGTTACTGGGCGATACGAATGGCACAATCTGAAAGTAGGGCGTCTACCTCCACTATGCCGCTGCCAATGTATCGCCCACAACTGCACCAAGGCCGTAGTCCGATGCTTTAGCTTGCCCCTTTTTCATGCCATATCTTCAACTCAGCACTTCAAGTTTGGCAAAACCAAGTACTAGCCACTTGTCACCCTCACCTTCGAAACTGATCTGCACACGAGCGCGTTCCCCCTGTCCTTCGGCATTGATCACGACACCCTCACCAAACAGCGGATGACGCACCATGCTACCCAGTGACAACGCAGGCATGCCATCGCTGGCCTCGACACTCTCCTGACGCGGGCCGGACGGGCGACGATTCGGGGTCGCACGTTGCGTCGAGACCGGGCGCGAGATCTGGCCGCGCAGGCGCACCTCTTCCAGCAACTCCTCCGGTAGCTCGCGCAGGAAGCGCGAGGGACGCTGGAAGGTCTCTTTGCCGTGCATGCGGCGCAGCTCGGCATAGGTGAGATAGAGGCGCTGCATGGCACGGGTGACGCCGACATAACATAGGCGACGCTCTTCCTCGAGACGGCCCGGCTCTTCCAGTGACATCTTGTGCGGGAAGAGACCTTCCTCGACCCCTGCCACGAAGACCACCGGGAACTCGAGCCCCTTGGCAGAGTGCAGTGTCATCATCTGTACGCACTCTTCGCCTTCAGCAGCCTCATGATCACCGGCATCCAGCGCGGCTTCCGCAAGGAAGGGCTCCAGTGCCTCGGCACCTTCACTGACGGCATTCGGGTCCATCCGCTCACCCTGACCGAAGGCACGGCAAGCATTGACCAGCTCGGCCAGGTTCTCGAGACGCGCCTGCGCCTTTTCGCCTTTTTCAGCAGCATGGTGCTCGCGTAGTGCCGAGACATGAATGACATGCTCGACCAACTCATGCAGCGCCATGCCAGCGGTATCATTATCAAGGCCATCAATGAGATCACTGAAGGCGCGCACGGCCGTCGCAGCGCGGCCCTTGAGCGCACCATCAGCGACAGCATCACCCATCGCCTGCCACATGGTCAGGTTACCGAAGCGGGCACGCTCGCGCAGTTGCTCGACTGTCCGCATGCCGATACCGCGCGCCGGTACGTTGATCACACGCTCCAGCGCCGCATCATCTTCACGGTTGTTCATCAGACGCAGGTAAGCCAGTGCGTTCTTGATTTCGAGGCGTTCATAGAAGCGCTGGCCGCCATAGATGCGATACGGCATGCCCTGACGGATCAGCGTTTCCTCCAGCACTCGTGACTGGGCGTTGGAGCGATAGAGGATGGCCACATCATCACGGCTGTAGCCATGCTCGTTGACCAGTTCACGAATGGTGTCGGCGATGAAGCGTGATTCATCGATGTCATTGAAGCCGGCATAGATACGGATGCGCTCGCCGCGCCCGCTGTCGGTCCACAGATTCTTGCCCATCCGCCCGCCGTTGTTGCTGATCAGGGCGTTGGCGGCTTCGAGGATGGCGCTGGTCGAGCGATAGTTCTGCTCCAGACGCACTACACGCGTATTGGCGAATTCGTCGGTGAAGCGTTGGATATTCTCGACCCGCGCGCCCCGCCAGCCATAGATCGACTGGTCATCATCACCCACCACCGTCATGCACTCACGATTGCCGGCCAACAGTTTCAGCCACGCATACTGCAATGTGTTGGTGTCCTGAAACTCATCGACCAGGATGTGGCCGAAGCGTTCGCGGTAGTGGTTCAGCAGGTGCGGCGTGTCACGCAACAGCTCAAGCGAGCGCAGCAGCAGCTCACCGAAGTCCACCAACCCACCACGTTCACAGGCCAGCTGGTAGAGCTCATACATCTCGACCATCTTGCCCATGTAGGCATCGCCATGGGTCTGCACCTGATGGGCACGTAGCCCCTCTTCCTTGCAGCCGGAGATGAAATACTGAACTTGCTTGGGCGGCCAGCGTTCGTCATCGACGTTGTGCTGCTTGAGCAGGCGTTTGACCATGCGTAGCTGGTCATCGCTGTCGATGATCTGGAAGTGTTCAGGCAGGCGCGCCTCCTGCCAATGCGTGCGCAGTAGACGATGACTGATGGAGTGAAAGGTGCCGACCCACATATGACGCAGACTGGCGCCGTTGAGCGCCTCAAGCCGCGTGCGCATCTCGCGGGACGCCTTGTTGGTGAAGGTCACCGACAGGATGGCGTAGGGCGACATCTGATACTGGTCCATCAACCAGGCGATGCGATGAACCAGCACACGGGTCTTGCCGGAACCGGCCCCGGCCAGCACCAGCATATTGCCAGGCGGCGCGGACACAGCCTCGCGCTGATGCGTGTTGAGATGGTCAAGAAGGGGCGATTCAGACATGCAGGGCTCACCACAGGGCAGAGGGTCGGAGATCGGAGCAGCCCGTCTATCGCCGCCCCTGTTCAGGCATCCACCTTATCACATGGCTGCGCTGTCACTCTCCCCTCTCCAGCAGCCTTCCATCGCAGTCATTGCGATCAATGAGCGTCGAAACCGTGCTCATCCAAGCGCAGTGTCGCCAAGCTCTTCTTGACGGCTTCAAGCTGCTCCTTGAGCTTGGGACCACGCGTCTTGGCAACGCCGACTGCCAATGTATCGACGATGACCAGATGTGCAATACGCGAGCTCATCGGCGTGTATATCTCGGTGTCTTCGTGCACATCAATATGCAGCGGCAGCGTGACCTCTTCTGCCAGCGGCGAGCCGCTCGGACACAGGCCAATCACCGTGGCGCCAGCATCGCGCGCCAATCTGACACTCGCGATCAGTGCCTTGGTGCGCCCTGTCTGGGAGATGGCAACGACAACATCACGCGGCCCCAGCGTCACCGCCGACATGTTCTGCATGTGCGGGTCGGTATAGGCTGCGGTAGAAATCTGCAGGCGGAAGAACTTGTGCTGGGCATCATGTGCCACCGCGCCAGAAGCGCCATAACCATAAAACTCGACACGGCTGGCAGACGCCAGTGAGTGGATCGCGCGGGCAACGGCCTCGGCATCCAGACGGTCACGTACTGACAGCAGAGTCCCGATGGTGGAGTCGAACAACGCATGGGAGAACTCCGCCACGCTGTCGGAATCGTTCATCGAGAACTGGGCAAACTGGGTGCCCGTCGCCAGACGCTGGGCCAATTGAAGCTTGAAGTCCTGGAATCCGGCAAACCCCATCGCTCGACAGAAGCGTACGACGGTCGGCTCACTGACAGATGACTCACTGGCCAGATCCACAATCCGCATGTGAATCACTTCCTCCGGATTACGGAGAACATAGCGGGCGACCTTCTGTTCTGAGCGACGGAAATTTTCCATCCGGCTTCTCAGGTCGTCGAAGATGGCATGACTCACGGCACACTCCTTGCAGACTTCATGGGCATGCCTGAGCTTACGTCATCCTTTAGGGGGTGTCGCCATCGCAGGCGGGCTGTAGTCACAATTTTGTCAAGTGCGCTATAGTAAAACGGTGTGGCGCCAGTGAAAGCCCACATCCTTTGGATACCATGGAGGTCGAATCATGCGTAGTTCAGAGCAAGTAGATACGCTCAAGAAAGAGCTTCTCGATATTTTCATGACCTTGGGTGCCGATGAACATCAGGCCCGAAAAAAACAAAGCGAAGTCCGCCACCTCCGCGCACGTCGTGGAATTGAAATGCACAACGAAATCAAGCGCCTAAGCAAGGATTTAAGCGACATCGAAGTGCTGGAAATGGATACCGCAAGCGACATCGACACCCACTGAGTTTCTGGCGGGAATGCGATTCGCTTCCCGCCGTTACTGCTCTGCCTTCCGTCTACCCTCTCTTGAGTGGACAGATCAACCATGCACTCGGCATCGGCGCCACAGCGCGGTACGCCAATCTTCTCCTGTTATTTTTCCCAATACTTGGCACTTGCCTTTCATGACACTCATTGCGCTATTGCAGTGCAACACCTGCACGATCATTCAGAATCATGCTTCTTTCTGTTGCATCACCACGCAATGAAATACCTACCTCTATCGACTGATAATAATAATCAAAAACACGCGAGGCCCGCCAAATTGGCGAGCCTCGGTGATGACACTTATCGAGAAGATATTACGACATAAATCGTTCAGTCGTCAGGCAATAACCTCTCAAAACTCTCTTCCTTTCTTACAGGCTGGAAGCGAACACTACGACCACACCAACCGGGGCGATATAGCGGGCAACAAAACTCCACAATGAAAAGGCAGAGTCGCTCATGTTGAGCTGACTGCGAACTTCATCACGGCCCATGAACCAGCCCACGAAGACAATGGTTGCCAGTCCCGTCAGCGGTAGCATCAATTTACTGGTCGCATAGTCGAGCAGGTCGAATACCGTCATGCCTTCGAACTTGCCGAACATGCCCAGCGGTGCCACGTCGCTCCACACATTGAAGGACAGGATAGTGGCAATACCTAACAGCCAGGTCGCGATACCTGCCACCCAGGCAGAGACGACACGTGACATCGGCGTCTTCTCTTCCAGCCATTCGACGATGGGCTCCAGCAGTGAGATGCCGGAGGTCCAGGCAGCGAACACCAGCAACACGAAGAACATCACGCCAAACACTTCGCCGCCCGGCATTTGACCGAAGGCCAGTGGCAGCGTCTGGAAGATCAGGCCCGGGCCAGCGGCAGCATCGAGTCCATTGGAGAACACTACCGGGAAGATGGCCAAACCTGCCAACAACGCGATCACGGTATCCAGCACTACCACAATCAATGCGGTGCGGCCGATATTGACGTCATCGGAGAGGTAAGAGCCGTACGCCATCATGATGCCCATGCCCAGTGACAGGGTGAAGAAGGCATGTCCCATCGCCGCCAGCACGCCATCCTTGTCGAGCTTGGAGAAGTCCGGCGTCAACAGCCAGGCAGCCGCTTCAGCGAAACCATCCGTGGTGGCCGCGTAGCCGACCAGCATGATCAGCATGACCGCCAGCAGTGGCATCAGAATCTTGGCAGCACGTTCAAGCCCTCCAGCAACCCCGCCCGCGACGACCAGAATGACCATCAGCATGAAGGCACTGTGCCAAGCCAAAAGAGTGGCCGGATTACTGAGTAGCCCACCAAACAGGCTACCGGCCGTGTCTGCGGTCAGGCTCTCGAAGCTGCCGGTTGCCGCATCGGCGATGAAGGCCAGCGCCCAGCCCCCGATCACGCTATAGAAGGACAGGATCAAATAGGCGCCCAGGACACCGGCCACCCCGATCAACACCCAGGCAGGGCTGCGCTTGAGGCGCGCACTGATGTTGCTCATGGTCGAGATAGGGTTCTTCTGACCCAGACGGCCCAATAGCCATTCAGACATCAAGATCGGCAGACCGATCAGCAGAATACAGACCAGATAGACGAGCACGAAAGCGCCACCGCCGCTCTCGCCGGTCATGTAGGGGAATTTCCAGATATTGCCAAGGCCAACGGAAGACCCGACAGCGGCCAGGGTAAAGGCCAGACGGGAAGACCACTGTGCGTGGGTATGCGGTTTGGATGACATGTGAATCCCTGATTCGTCGCGAGGATGCCTGTCGTTGATAGGACAGTCGGCATCTTGTTGTGCTTGTTGCATCTTGCCGCGTATTCGGACGGATCATCCGCTTGCAGACAAGATGGCGTCGCAGGATCACTGCTGTGATGCATCTACCTCCCCCCGATGGCCGGATAGGTCATGGAAGGCAGGCAAATTGATGCCGATAGGCACGCCGGAACAGACACTGTGCTCATTTCCGGTAAATATCGCCGTGGTAGCAGCGACATGTAGCTAAAGTTACTTGATTGGCCCTCTATCTGCCAGCAAGCCACCATCAGACCATCGCCTCACGGAGAAATTATATACTGGGGGTGAATCACTGCAGATAGACGTCTTGAGCGCGATAGATCAGAACAGGCTGCCCTGACATTCCCCAGGGAACTCACCTATTGCCGGCCGATCAAGGCGAGCATATACCTGGTTGGCGAGCAGACGAGCCAGCGCAGGGGCCGCTTTATTGTCAGGAGTATGTATAAACAGAAAGGGGCTTTTCCCCTGATTTATCCACAAGAAAAGCCGTTCAATCCAGGGAGAAAACAAGGCGATATTCGTTGCCTCATCATAGTGACCAATAAAACGGATGATGGGCTGATGGGCACTCGAGAACACATGTAACGGGCGGTGTGGCTTTTCAGAGCGCGCGATGGCCAGGCCAGGATGCGCGGTAGTCGGACCACTGAAGAGTGGTCGCACATCCAGCATGACGCGATCAGCGCCATGAGTTATCAACAATCGATTCAACTGCCGTTCAGCCTCACCCTTGGCGAAGAATGCCGGGGCGCGAGGCTCGACGGCCCACGCAAGTCCTTCGCCGCGTACATGCAGGAAGAATTGCTCCAGAAGCGGCAATACTTCGGCGCCCAGATCGCGTGGCAGCTGAATCATGATAGGGCCCAACTGAGCTTTCAGAGGCGCGATGCGCTCAAGAAATGCCGCAAGCTCATCCTCGATACCGACCATGCGCAACTCGTGGGTCAGACGTCCTGGCAGCTTGAAACAGAAACGAAATCCCGTAGGCGCCTGACGTGCCCAGCTGGCGACGGCCTCTACCGTCGGCTGGGCATAGAAACTGGTATTGCCCTCGACGCAATCAAACACCTGCGCGTAGTCCGCCAGATGCTCACGCGGTCCACTGGCCGGCAGCAGACTGCCTCGCCAATCATCATTGGCCCACATGGCAAGGCCAAGGTGCAACTCACCCGGGGGAGTGTCTGCTAGCGGTGCATTGGACGATGATGCTGCGCACTGAGGGTGCATCTTGAGCTGGATTCCCAATGGATATGACTCGATAACTGCTGATTACGTAGCAGATATTTCTGCTACCAAAGCGACGTAAGCACAATAATAACTGTCACTTCCTCATGCTATGGTCCGCTTCCTGCATGACGTCATCATGGCAACAGCTGAGGCTTGATGCCATGCGTAGTGCCAACAGGCGGAACATCCACCGCCTTGGCCCCCCTTCCTGCTAGCCACAAGCCAAGCCGGGAGACATCTCCATTGACTGCCCTTACCCCGGAGCCTGTCATGACAGCTTTTCAACGTCTTATTCTGCGTGCCAACAGTGGATGCTCATGGGCGGCCAATGCCATCACGCTACGTAGCCTGATCACCCTCTTCGAGGGCTGCTTGCTCGTCGCCCTTGGCGTTCGCCTGCTGCAGGCCGGAGGTCTGTTGGTCAGCGGTACCGCAGGGATATCACTGCTAGGGGCTGATCTCACATCTCTGAGCTTCGGTAGCCTGTTCTTCCTGATCAACCTGCCCTTCTACTGGCTGGCGTGGAAGCAGCTGGGATTGAACTTCACTCTACGCACGCTGGGCTGCGTGACATTGCTGTCCGTACTCTCTGATCTACTGGCCAGCAGTCTGCCACTGGGCAATGTGAGCCTACCGGTAGCCGCCATCGCCGCAGGGCTCTTGATCGGCCTCGGCGTGACACTGCTATTTCGCGAGAATGCCTCACTGGGCGGCCTGAACATTCTGTCGCTCCATCTGGAACGCCGCTACGGCATTCACGCCGGACGCACCACGTTCAGCTTTGATCTGCTGCTGATTGCGCTCGCGGCACTGGTCTACCCTTGGCCACAAGTGGTTGGCTCGACTCTGGCTTTTGCCACGCTGTCCTTCGTGCTCGGCCGTTATCACCGCCGGACACCGCAGACGACGAAAATCGTCAGTCAAACTGATACTACCCAGAACGATGCTACCCAGAGCACTGCCTCTGCCTACGACAAGGCCAACGTACAGACGGTTCTTTAACGCCGCCCACGACCTCCACCATTGCCGCCATTGTTCGAAGGCCCCTTGCCTGAGGTGTTTCGCTGAGGGGCCCCTCTGTTGGCTGCCGTCTTGCCGTTACCCGAGGCCTTGCTGCCGGAATTCCCGGGCTTGGTGCTCTTGTTGATGGAGGACTTTCCTGCACTGCCTCGATCATTCCCGCTGCCCGTGGCATTGCTGCGAGTACGTGGCTTGAGACTACTGGCCAAGGTCTCTTCGCGACCGCCGCTGCGCTTTTCACTTGTATTGTGACCCGCGCCGTCCTTGCGA
Organism: Cobetia sp. L2A1; assembly: GCF_009796845.1. Taxonomy (NCBI): domain Bacteria; kingdom Pseudomonadati; phylum Pseudomonadota; class Gammaproteobacteria; order Oceanospirillales; family Halomonadaceae; genus Cobetia; species Cobetia sp. L2A1. The sequence goes on from NZ_CP047025.1 coordinate 4,069,271, forward strand.
CTCGTCTCTCTGCTTCTCTGCTCTCTACTGCCCTGCTCTCTACTGCCCGCCTGCTTGCGACTGGCATTTCGGCTGCCGGTGCTCTTGCCCTCGGCACGCTGAGGCGCCCCGCGTCGATCAGGGTCGGTATCCTGTGCAGCGCGCTGTTGACGCGCTGCGACCGCACGCTGGGTGGGCGGCGGAGCAGCCTCGAAGCGTGAGGCTTCTTCAGTACCACTGGAGCCTTCAATCATCTGCTGGATGTCCGACATCTCGCGTTGAGTCAGATAACGCCATTGACCGATGCCAAGCCCTTCCAGACTGATGTTCATGATGCGGACGCGCTTGAGCTTGAAGACCTCATAGCCCAGCGCTTCGCACATGCGTCGAATCTGACGATTGAGCCCCTGGGTCAGCGTGATGCGAAATACATAGGTCGATATCTGCTCAATGCGACACGGCAAGGTGACGGTATCCAGAATTGGCACACCCGCCGCCATGCGCTTGAGAAAGTCAGTGTTGATGGGACGATCAACCCTGACGATGTATTCCTTCTCATGAGCATTTCCGGCGCGCAGGATCTTGTTGACGATGTCGCCGTCACTGGTCAAGAAAATCAAGCCATCAGAGGGCTTGTCCAGACGCCCAATCGGAAAGATACGCTTGGGATGACCGATATAATCGATGATATTGCCTTCAACATGACGCTCGGTCGTACAGGTGATACCCACTGGCTTGTTGAAGGCCAGGTAGACGGCTTCCTGCTTGGCTCTCAGTGGCTTGCCATTGACCAGCACCTCATCACCCGGTGACACCTTGGTGCCCATCTCGGGGACGACACCATTGATGGTTACTCGCCCATCGGCGATATAACGGTCAGCCTCGCGACGCGAGCAGAAGCCCGTTTCACTGATGAACTTGTTGAGGCGGGTAAGCGATGCGTCACGATCAGTCATGGCAAGTCACGTGCGTGCGCCGGGCGATGAACGCGCAGCGGACGGAAGGGAATAAGGAGGCAGGCACACAGGATACCAAAAACGGCAGCCCTGAGGCTGCCGTCTGGTGGACAAGGTTTGTCACCTCGCCGATTCGGAATGTACCCACTGAGGTACTGTTCCGTGAGCCTGGTCGATCGACTTACTCGACCGTGACGCTCTTGGCCAGATTACGCGGCTGATCGACGTCTGTGCCCTTGAGTATAGCCACATGATAAGACAGTAGCTGGAGCGGCAAGGTGTAGAGGATCGGGGCCAGCAGTTCGCTGACATGCGGCATGCGTAGCACCCGCACGCCGTCACTCTCTTCCAGGCTGATGTTTTCGTCGGCGAAGACAAACAGTTCACCGCCACGTGCGCGGACTTCCTGCAGGTTCGACTTGAGCTTCTCAATCAGCTCATCATTAGGCGCGACCGCCACGACTGGCATGTCAGCATCCACCAGCGCCAGCGGGCCATGCTTCAGCTCGCCCGCCGGATACGCCTCGGCGTGGATATAGGAGATTTCCTTGAGCTTGAGCGCGCCTTCCAGTGCGATCGGGAACTGGGTGCCGCGACCGAGGAACAGGGCATTGTGCTTGTCGGCAAACGCCTCGGAGAGATGTTCGATCTCGCTGTCCATGGCCAGTGCCTTGGTGAACAGGCTCGGCAGCTCGCGCAGATCACGTACGACTTCGGCTTCACCTGCGTCATCACCTCCATGTGCGCGACGCAGTGCCAGTGTCAGCAACATCAGGCCAATCAGCTGGGTGGTGAAGGCCTTGGTAGAGGCAACACCGATTTCCGGGCCGGCCATGGTCATCAGACTGAGGTCCGACTCACGCACCAGTGAGCTGCCCGGTACGTTGCAGATGGCCAAGCTACCAAGAATGCCCCCCAGCGACTGCGCATAGCGCAGTGCAGATAGCGTATCAGCCGTTTCGCCGGACTGGGAGAGCGTCACGAACAGCGTGCCGTCGGCCACGACAACCGGACGATAACGGAATTCAGAAGCGACCTCGACCGCTGCCGGAATCCCTGCCAGACGCTCGATCCAGTAACGCGCCACCATGCCGGCATGGTAGCTGGTACCACAGGCAACGATCTGCACCTGCTTGACCTGACTGAATAGCGTCTCTGCCTGGTTTCCGAAACTACGCACCAGTACGTGGTCGCCATTCAATCGACCTTCAAGCGTTGCGGCCAGCGCACGGGGTTGCTCATGGATTTCCTTGAGCATGAAGTGGCGATACTCGCCCTTGGAAGCAGCATCCTGTGCATGCTCGAAGATCTGCACCGGACGCTCATTGCTCGAGGTGATCAGGCGCTCGCCCTGTTCAAAGATCTCGATCTTCTCGGCTGTCATGCGGACCAGATCACCTTCCTTGAGATAGATGAAGCGATCGGTAACCTGTAGCAGTGCCAGTTGATCAGAGGCCAGGAAGTGCTCATCGATACCGACACCGATAACGAGTGGGCTGCCTTGGCGTGCCCCGATCAGTACATCTGGCTGAGCGCGATGAATGACACCCAGTGCGAAGGCGCCATCCAACAGTGCAACGGATTTCTGCACTGCAGTCAGCAGGTCCTGACTCAGGGTGTATTCGCGCGCCAACAGATGAGCGACGACTTCAGTGTCAGTCTCGGAGGTGAAGACATAGCCCTGACCTTGCAGCTCACGCTTGAGGGTTTCGTAATTCTCGATGATGCCGTTATGCACCACGGCCAGGCTGTCACCTGACTGATGCGGGTGAGCGTTGGCTTCCGTCGGGGCACCATGTGTGGCCCAGCGCGTGTGAGCAATACCCACGCGACCCTTGAGCGGCGAATCACCCAGACGCGCTTCCAGCGCACCGACCTTGCCCAGTGCACGAACGCGGTTCAGACGCCCTTCTTCCGAGAGCACTGCCATGCCCGCGCTGTCATAGCCGCGATATTCGAGGCGATGCAGCCCCTCAAGCAGGATGTTCTGAACGTTACGACTGGCGACAGCGCCTACGATTCCACACATGAGCAATCTCCTTATGCTGGGGTGTGCGCAGGCAGAGGGGCAACAAGTACCTCGACGCCATGGGCACGAATTTGGTCACGCGCGGCACTGGGCAGCGCGTCATCGGTAATCAGGGTACTGACGCTGGACCAACCCAGCTCCAGATTGGGAATGCGGCGGCCCAGCTTGTGGGATTCCGCCATCACCACCACTTCGCGCGACACCTCGGCCATCACGCGTGACAGGCCGATCAGCTCATTGAAGGTGGTAGTGCCACGCTCGACATCCAGTCCGTCCGCGCCAAGAAAGACCTGATCAAAGTCATAGCTGCGCAGTACCTGCTCCGCCACCTGACCCTGGAAGGAGTCGGAATGTGGATCCCAGGTACCGCCCGTCATCAGCAATACCGGCTCGTTCTCCAACTCGCGGATGGCATTGGCAACGCTCAGCGAGTTGGTCATCACGATCAGGTCATCACGACCCTTGAGCTCGGGAATCAACACCACAGTGGTCGTGCCGCTGTCGATGATGATGCGCTGATGGGCGCGAATGCGACTGGCCGCCAACCGAGCGATGGCCTGTTTGGCGGCACTCACCGGCTCGTCATGTACCAGCAACTCACGTGGCATGGCTACGGCACCACCATAGCGACGCAGCAATAAACCGCTTTTCTCGAGAAAGGCCAGGTCCTTGCGGATGGTGACCTCCGAAGTGGCAAGCTCCCTCGCCAGCGCCTCGACACTGACTTCACCATCACGCGCCAACTGATCGAGGATCTGGTGACGCCGTTGTGGTGTCAGTCGCTTTGACATCGGGGACTCCCATGAAGTTTCGAAACGAAAGATAAAAGAGATAAAACGAAACATCAAGCGAAAGACAACATGGCATGATGAGATCCATACTCTGGATGCACGACGGGGGACACCTCTCGGTATCCCCCGTCGTATCTGCCTCATGCACGCGTTATCACACGATGCCTAACAGCTACTTCTCGCCACTTACTTCTTCGTCGGGCGTGGCCATTGTGGCTTATCGACACGCTTGCCACGCGCCACGCTCAGCGCGCCATCTGCAACGTCACGGCTCAACGTCGACCCAGCACCTACTGTCGCGCCCGCGCCGATCTTGAGCGGTGCCACCAACGCAGAGTTGGAACCGATGAAGGCATTGGCACCAATTTCAGTGCGGAACTTGTTGGCGCCATCATAGTTACAGGTGATGGTGCCAGCACCGACATTGACAGCTTCGCCGAGTGTGGCATCGCCGATGTAGCTCAGGTGATTGATCTTGGCATTCACGCCCACCTGAGCATTCTTGGTCTCGACGAAGTTACCGATGCGCGCACCACGCGCAAGCTTGGTTCCCGGACGCAGGCGCGCAAACGGCCCGACATTGTTGTCACCTTCCAGCACGGCACCATCAATGACGCTGTGCGGTGCGATATGCGTGCCTGCGCCAATGCTGGCATTGCTGATCACGCAGTGGGCACCGATGACCACGTCGTCACCGATGCTGACCTTGCCTTCAAACACGCAGCCCACATCAATGCTGATGTCGGTACCGATGCTTAGCTCACCGCGTACATCGATACGTGACGGATCTGCGAGGCTTGCGCCTTCAGTCATCAGACGATCTGCTTCACGGCGCTGGAACGCACGCTCAAGCCCAGCCAATTGCAGACGATTGTTCACGCCCTGCACTTCTTCGACCGCGGCCGGCTGTGCAGTGGCAATGGTGACACCTTCGCCTGCTGCCATGGCGATGATATCGGTCAGATAGTACTCACCCTGCGCATTATCAGCAGACAGTGCCGGTAGCCAGCGCTTGAGCTGGGAACCGGTCGTGGCGAGAATACCGGTGTTGCCTTCCTGAATCGCCAACTGCTCCGGCGTGGCATCCTTGTGCTCGACGATGGCGCTGACACGACCTTGAGTATCACGCACGATACGTCCGTAACCCGTCGGATCATCCAGAATCACCGTCAGCAGTCCCAGTGTCTGCTCACTGACCTCGGCCAGCAGCGCCTCAAGCGTCTCGCGACGAATCAGCGGTACATCGCCGTAAAGGATCAACACCTTGCCGTCACCGATGGCGTCAAGCGCCTGTGCGACGGCATGGCCAGTCCCCTTCTGTTCTGACTGAACCGCAAAGCTGGCACCTGTCTCAGCCAGTTGCTGCTGGACACGCTCACCACCATGACCAATGACCACATTCAGACGCGCACCCTGCAATCCGGCAGCAGTATCTGCCACATGCCGCACCATGGCCTTGCCGGCCAGTGGGTGCAGTACCTTCGGCAACCTGGAACGCATGCGGGTACCCTGGCCAGCGGCAAGGATGACAACATCGGTACGGTCTGCGGTGCTCATCATTCAACTCCTGTAGAAATGGGCGCTTCATACCTGAAGCCGCTGAAAACTGGCGCCATCATAGCAGCTGATGGATTACCTGCCAGTGGCGAGGTTTACCCACGCCGATGTCGCCCAAGACAGACCCTTGTCTCCAGATCACGTGCCAGGAGGACGTGTAATCCCAAAGAATCAGATCACTGATATACACACAAACTGGATTTATCAGCACTTTTCTGCGCGCGGACAGGCATAAAAAAAGGCGACCCGAAGGTCGCCTTTTTCATGTCACTGACCATGCTGGCCCAGTGAACCTCAGCGCTTGTAGCGATCACGCAGCTGCCGCACGGTGCGCAGCTGAGCCATCGCTTCGGCCAATTCGGCCGTGGCACGTGAGTATTCCAGTTCGGAAGCCTGGTTATTCATGGCCTGCAAGGCCTGATCCTTGGCTTCCTGGGCTGCCGCCTCATCCAGGTCGTCGGCACGTACCGCTGTGTCGGCGAGGACTGAAACGAGGTTCGGCTGCACTTCAAGGAATCCACCACTGACGTAATAGATTTCCTCAGCCCCGCCCTGGCGCTGGATACGCACCGGACCGGGGAGCAGCACAGTCAGCAGTGGAGCATGACCTGGCATGATGCCAAGATCACCTTCACTGCCGGCAGCCACGAGACGCTCGACCAGGCCGGAAAAGATGCCTTTCTCGGCGCTGACGATGTCGCAATGGACGCTCATAGCCATACCTGTTTCCTCATGCCTGAACAGGGAAATTACATGCCCTTGGCTTTCTCGACAGCTTCATCGATGGTGCCGACCATGTAGAACGCCTGCTCCGGCAGTTCGTCATATTCGCCGTCCAGGATACCCTGGAAGCCGCGGATGGTGTCCTTGAGAGACACGTACTTGCCCGGTGCGCCGGTGAAGATTTCCGCCACGAAGAACGGCTGAGACAGGAAGCGCTGGATCTTACGCGCACGTGCCACGCTCTGCTTGTCTTCGTCAGACAGCTCGTCCATCCCGAGGATGGCGATGATGTCTTTCAGCTCCTTGTAGCGCTGCAACACACCCTGAACATTACGGGCGGTGTTGTAGTGCTCCTCGCCAACGACCAACGGGTCGAGCTGACGAGAGGTGGAGTCGAGCGGATCAACGGCCGGATAGATACCCAGCTCGGCAATCTGACGAGACAGTACGACGGTCGCGTCAAGGTGCGAGAAGGTGGTCGCCGGAGACGGATCGGTCAAGTCATCCGCAGGGACGTAAACGGCCTGTACGGAAGTGATCGAGCCAGTCTTGGTAGAAGTGATGCGTTCCTGAAGGACACCCATCTCTTCGGCCAGAGTCGGCTGATACCCTACCGCAGACGGCATACGACCCAACAGTGCGGACACTTCGGTCCCCGCCAGGGTGTAACGATAGATGTTGTCGACGAACAGCAGTACGTCGCGACCTTCGTCACGGAACTTCTCGGCGATGGTCAGACCAGTCAGTGCAACGCGCAGACGGTTACCCGGCGGCTCGTTCATCTGACCATAGACCAATGCGACCTTGTCGAGAACGTTCGATTCCTTCATCTCGTGATAGAAATCGTTACCTTCACGAGTACGCTCGCCAACACCCGCGAACACGGAATAACCGCTGTGCTCGGTGGCGATGTTGCGGATCAGCTCCATCATGTTGACGGTCTTGCCCACACCAGCGCCGCCAAACAGGCCGACCTTGCCGCCCTTGGCGAACGGGCAGACCAGATCGATGACCTTGATGCCGGTTTCCAGCAGCTCGTTAGAGGCTGCCTGTTCCGCGAAGCTCGGGGCTGCGCGGTGGATCGGCATGTGCTCTTCAGCACCCACGTCACCGGCTTCGTCGATCGGCTGACCCAGCACGTTCATGATGCGACCCAGAGTCGCCGTGCCGACCGGCACGGTGATCGGAGCACCGGTGCTCTCAACTGCGAGACTGCGCTTGAGACCTTCGGTCGAACCCATTGCGATAGTACGCACCACGCCATCACCCAGCTGTTGCTGGACTTCAAGCACGGTCTCACTATCGGCGACGTTCAGGGCTTCGTAGACCTTGGGCACTGCGTCCCGCGGAAACTCGACGTCAATCACCGCGCCGATGATTTGTACGATACGTCCGCTCATTCCTGGTTCCTCTTAAACCTGCGATTGAAACCTGCTTGCCTGTTGCCACGCTGTCATCAGACTGCAGCGGCACCGGATACGATCTCGGAGATTTCCTGAGTGATCGCTGCCTGGCGGGCCTTGTTATAGACCAGCTGAAGGTCGTCGATCAGGTCGCCGGCATTATCGGTAGCACTCTTCATTGCGATCATTCGCGCTGCTTGTTCGCAGGCGATGTTCTCGACCACGGCCTGATAGACCTGGGCCTCGACATAGCGTTTGAGCAGCTTGTCGAGCAACGAGACGGCATCCGGCTCATACAGGTAGTCCCATGTGGTAGGACCGGTTTCTTCGTCGTTCTGATCAGCTTCGAGAGGAAGCAGCTGACGGACGACCGGCTTCTGCGTCATGGTGTTGACGAACTCATTGAACACCACGTACAGACGGTCGAGGCTGCCCTCGTCGAAAGCGTCCAGCATGGCCTTGACGCTACCAATCAGATCCTGGGCGCCCGGAGCATCTCCGAGGCCGGATTTGGCGGCAAGCAGGTTGCCACCGTAGTTGCGGAAGAAGGTACCGGCCTTGGAGCCGAGGGCACAGAAGTCCACCTCGACACCCTGGTCGCGCCAGCTCTTCGCATGCTTGGTGACGGCTTTGAACAAGTTAGCGTTCAAGCCACCACACAGGCCGCGATCACTGGAGACCACGATATAACCGACACGCTTCACATCGCGTTCCATCAGATACGGATGGCGATATTCGGGGTTAGCCCGAGCGATGTGTCCTACAACCTTGCGGATCTGATGAGCATAAGGCTGGCTGGCCGCCATGCGATCCTGCGCTTTACGCATCTTGGATGCAGCCACCATTTCCATGGCGCTGGTAATCTTTTGCGTATTTTTGATGCTCCCGATCTGGGAGCGAATCTCTTTTGCAGCTGCCATAGCGATCTGCCCTATTCATGCCACCCGAAGGGAAACGACAGAGCCCGGTGGTTGCACCGGGCCATGCCACTTACCAGCTCTGGGTCGCCTTGAACTTCTCGACGCCAGCCTTGAGACCATTCTTGATCTCATCATCGTAGCCGCCGGACTGATTGATCTTGTCCAGAAGATCCGCGTGCTCTGAGCGCATGAAGTCCAGCAGCGCCTTCTCGAAGTCCAGCACCTTGGCGACGTCAACGTCGTTCAGATAGCCTTCGTTGGCCGCGAACAGCGAGATCGCCATATCGGCCACGGACATCGGAGAGTACTGCTTCTGCTTCATCAGCTCGGTAACGCGCTGACCATGCTCGAGCTGCTTGCGAGTCGCTTCATCCAGATCAGAAGCGAACTGCGAGAAGGCAGCCAGCTCACGATACTGAGCGAGTGCCAGACGAACACCACCACCCAACTTCTTGATGATCTTGGTCTGCGCAGCACCACCGACACGGGAAACAGACAGACCCGCGTTGATGGACGGACGAATACCGGAGTTGAACAGGCTGGTCTCGAGGAAGATCTGACCATCGGTGATGGAAATCACGTTGGTCGGAACGAACGCAGACACGTCGCCACCCTGCGTCTCGATGATCGGCAGTGCAGTCAGTGAGCCGGTCTTGCCTTTCACTTCACCCTTGGTGAACTGTTCGACGTAATCGGCGTTGACGCGTGCAGAACGCTCAAGCAGACGGGAGTGGAGATAGAAGACGTCACCCGGATAGGCTTCACGGCCCGGCGGACGCTTGAGCAGCAGGGAGATCTGACGATACGCCCATGCTTGCTTGGTCAGATCGTCATAGACGATCATCGCGTCTTCACCACGGTCACGGAAGTACTCGCCCATGGTGCAACCGGAATACGGTGCCAGGAACAGCATCGCGGCCGGATCAGATGCACCGGCAGCCACGATGATGGTGTGTTCCATCGCGCCGTGTTCTTCCAGCTTGCGCACCACGTTGGCAATGGTGGACTGCTTCTGGCCGATAGCGACGTAGACGCAGGTAACACCCTTGCCCTTCTGATTGATGATGGCATCAATCGCGATGGCAGATTTACCAATCTGACGGTCACCGATGATCAGCTCGCGCTGACCACGGCCGATCGGCACCATGGCATCGATGGACTTGAGGCCCGTCTGTACCGGCTGATCGACAGGTTCACGAGCGATGACGCCCGGTGCAACCTTTTCAACCGCGTCGGTCAGCTTGGCGTCAATCGGGCCTTTGCCGTCAATCGGATTACCCAGTGCATCGACCACACGGCCGATGAGTTCCGGGCCTACCGGCACTTCAAGAATGCGACCGGTGCACTGCACGGTCATGCCTTCTTCAAGTTGCAGGTAATCACCCAGAACGACAGCACCGACATTGTCGCGGTTCAGGTTAAGCGCCATACCAAAGACGCCACCCGGGAATTCGATCATCTCACCGAACATGACGTCTGCGAGGCCGTGGATCTGTACGATGCCGTCGGAAACGCTGACGATGGTGCCCTGATTACGGGCTTCGGATGCGACGTCAAGCTTTTCGATACGCTGCTTGATGATGTCGCTGATCTCGGAAGGATTCAGTTGCTGCATGCCATGTCCCTCGGACTCAGGAGTTCAGTGCTTCAGAAAGCCGCGCCAGCTTGCCGCGAATGGAGCCGTCAATGACAGTATCTCCAGCGCGGATGATGACGCCGCCGAGCAGCGTACTATCCACCTGAGTGGTAATGGAGATGTCGCGATTCAGACGCTTTTGCAGGGCAGCAGCGAGCTTTTCTTCTTGCTCACTCTCAAGTGCAAAGGCTGACACCAGGGTCACCTCGACACGCTTTTCCTGCTCGGCCTTCTGAGCCTCGAACAATTCGGCCACGGACGGCAGGGCCGATAGACGGTCCTGCTCGCCGAGAGTCCGGATGAAATTGCGTGCGCTGTCATCCAGCGCGTCGCCACAGACGTCCAGGAAGATATCGATCCGGTGCTCGGTAGGGAGCTTCGGATTATCGAGCACTGCCTTGACGTTTGCGTCGACAGCGACAAGTGCCGCTGTCGACAACATTCCGGACCAAACCTCTAGCGCCTGCTGGTCGCGTGCAAACTCGAACGCCGCCTTGGCGTACGGGCGAGCTGCAGTGGAGGTAGACGTTTCAGCCATGGAATCAGACTCCTCAGAGCTCAGCGGCGAGCTTGTCAATCAGCTCGCGATGCTTGGCTTCGTCAATGGAGGATTCCAGGATGCGCTCTGCGCCAATCACTGCCAGAGACGCAACCTGACCACGGAGCTCGTCCTTGGCCTGATTGATTTCCTGGGTGATTTCAGCACGAGCCTGCGCAACCATACGCTCGCCTTCAGCACGTGCATTTTCACGCGCTTCCTCGATCATCTGGTTGGAGCGCTTGTGGGTCTGTTCAATGATGCGTGCTGCTTCATCCTTGCTTTCCCGTAGTGTCTCGCTGGCTTTTTCCTGCGCCAGTTCGAGGTCACGGGTAGCACGGCTGGCAGCATCCAGACCATCTGCAATCTTCTTCTGACGTTCTGCCAGAGCCTGTGTGACCGGCGGCCAAACATACTTCATGCAGAAGAAAACGAAGACCGCAAAGGCGATGGCCTGACCAATCAGGGTTAAGTTCAGATTCACGCCAGCACCTCTCGCTTCACGATTGTTGGGTCAAAATCACGGTCGGCCTTTGGCCAGCCGAGGTTTAACCGACAAACGGGTTGGCGAAGGTGAAGAACAGCGCGATACCAACACCGATCATGGTCACGGCATCCAGCAGACCAGCGACGATGAACATCTTGACCTGCAGCTGCGGGATCATTTCCGGCTGGCGCGCGGCGCCTTCCAGGAACTTGCCACCGAGGATACCGAAACCGATGGCGGTGCCCAGGGCACCCAGGCCGATCAGCAGGGAGACGGCGATAGCGGTCATGCCAAGAACTTGTGCTTCCATTGTGGAACTCCAGTTTTAGTCAAGTTTAAGTCAAGGGTTGAGGGTGTGAGCAGAGCTCGGAAATCTTGCCCCACGCCCGTCAAGGCGTGGGGCGAATAACATCAGTGATCTTCGCTAGCCATGCTCAGATACACGATGGTCAGCATCATGAAGATGAAGGCCTGCAGGGTGATGACCAGGATATGGAAGACTGCCCACGGGAAGTGTAGCGGCAGCTGCCAGATACCGACCAGCGAGATCAGAATGAAGATCAGCTCGCCTGCATACATGTTACCGAACAGACGCAGTGCCAGAGAGATCGGCTTGGCGATCAGCGTCACGAACTCGAGCAGGAAGTTGACCGGAATCAGGGCAATCTGCGCCAGCTTGTTCGGGGTATTGAATGGATGCAAGGTCAGCTCGGCCACGAAGCCCTTGAGGCCCTTGACGCGAATGGAATAGAAGATGATCAGCGCGAACACGGACAGTGACATGCCAAGCGTGGCATTGATGTCCGTCGACGGCACCACCTTGAAGAACACGTGAGCCGGATCTGCACCGAACATCTCGCCTACCTTGGCGGCAACGCCCGGCAGCCAGTCGACGGGGATCAAATCCATCACGTTCATCAGGAAGATCCAGCAGAAGATCGTCAGTGATAGCGGTGCAATCAGGCGGGAGCGACCATGGAAGGTCTCACGTACCGACTGATCAACGAATTCGACCATCAGCTCAACGAAATTCTGCAGACCACTGGGCACACCTGTGGTCGCGGTCTTGGCTACTTTGCGGAACACGAACAGGAAGATCAGACCCAGACCGATGGACCAGCCCATGGTATCCAGGTGGATTGCCCAGAAGCCCATATCGGACGCTTCTTGTGCGTTATGGGCCATCGACCATCCGTGCTCCGGATGATTACCGAACGTTAGATTCTGCAGGTGGTGCCGAATGTATTCGGAGGAGCTCGGGTTATTGCCTGCCATGACTCTGCCTCAGGTTCGTGTGTACGGTGTTCGCTTCACCAGCCAAGGTCCCAGCCAGTGAACTGCCATTGCCGCCACGTAAGCGCAAAAAAATAAAGCGGGGTTTGAAGGCGGCACTGCGATGAAGAAAAACGCAAACAATACGGCCGTCAAACCGAACTTTCCGGCCTCAGCCTGATAGAAGGCCTTGACCATTGCCTGAGCGTAACGTGCACCAGTGACACGGAGCGAACGCCAGGCGAAAAATAGATTGGGCAGCAAGCAGACCAGTCCACCACACAGGGCAGAGATAGCTGCACCACTCCCCTTCGTTAGCCCCGCCAATACCATGGCAATCACGATCACCAACGCCTGGCCCCAAAGAAGTCGTGCAACCTGAGGGCGTCGTAGTGCAGCGGGCGTCGTCTTGTGCATCTTGGACCTGTGTATCGCGCGGTGATGGCAAGCGCCATTCCTGATGACTACGCTTCTCGTAGCCAAGGAGCAAACTCGCCGGATTATAGGGGAGCGCCGCACGGCCATCAACCAAACTGCACGCTAAATTCCTTGATCTTTCGCAAGCTTACGACCAAAGCCTCACTATCTTGCAGGAAACAGATGACAGTTGGCTTACGTTGACAGTCACTTGCACAGCGAGCGACCAAGGGTTGCGCCAATCACAACTCGGTTTTTTCCAAGCCTTCATATAAGACCGGTATACAGATACGTTTCGCGCCCCTGCGACAATAAGTCACAGAAGCGCGAAAGCATCACGACTGAACTTTTCTGGGCAAAGACTACAGATCCACATCGATAATCACTTGATGTGGCCGAGAATACCGTCCAGTTCATCGAGACTGGTATAGGAGATGGTGACCTTTCCCTTGCCACTCTTGCCGTGACGGATACTGACGGCAGCTCCGAGCTGTTCGGAAAGGCTCGTCTCAAGGCGCTGGATATCAGCATCGGGACGAGTCGGTATTGCCTTGGCCTGCTCGCCTTGCTGAACACTCTTCACCAACGCCTCGGTCTGGCGCACCGTCAGCTCACGCTCCACAACGTCGTGTGCCAGCTTACGCTGACGTGCCGGGCTGAGGCCGATCAAGGCGCGGGCATGGCCCATGTCCAGCTCACCTCGTTCCAGTAACGTCTGAACCTCCTCTTCCAGCGTCAGCAAGCGCAGCAAATTGGTGACCTGGGCGCGTGACCTGCCGACAGCATCTCCAACTTGCTGCTGAGTCAGCTCAAACTCTTCAATCAAACGCTTGAGCGCCATCGCCTCTTCGACTGGATTGAGATTCTCGCGCTGTATGTTCTCGATCAGCGCCAGGGCTAATGCAACCTCGTCACTGATACCTTCACGAATAACCGCGGGAATGGTATCCAACTCGGCCAACTGCGATGCACGCCAACGACGTTCACCGGCAATAATTTCGTAGCGCCCTCCACCCACCGGACGTACCACGATGGGCTGCATGACACCTTGGGCACGAATGGAATCCGCCAGCTCTTCAAGCGCATCTGGCTGGATATCACGCCGCGGTTGATACTTGCCACGTTGCAACTGTGCCAGTGGTAAACGCTCGAGGCGCTCGTCTGGCATCGCGACAGTCGAGTCTACCGTTTCAGTGGCATGCGAGACTTCCAGCGATGCATCAGCAGTAGCACCGCCAGCTGCCTCAATATCGATTTCGGCATGGCGGCGACGGCTTCCGGCGCCAATCAGGGCATCCAGGCCCTTTCCCAGGGCACGCTTACGCGTCATGGACCTTCCTCGGTAAAGTTACAGCGAGAGACGACGAATCAATTCCTTGGCGAGTACCCGATATGCCTGGCTGCCACGGGACAGACGCGCATACTTGGTCACCGGCAGCCCATGACTTGGCGCCTCGGCTACCCGTACATTGCGTGGAATAGTGGCTTTGATCAGGGTATCGCCAAAGTAATCGGAAAGTTGCTTGCTAATATCGCGAGTCAGACTATTACGCGCGTCATACATGGTGCGCACGATACCAAACACATCAAGGGCTGGATTTACATTAGCCTGAATTTGCTCGACGGTATCCAGCAATGCTGACAGCCCTTCCAATGCATAGAATTCGCACTGCAACGGAATCAATACGCCATGCGCAGCTGTCAGCGCATTGACTGTCAGCATGTTCAGAGAGGGCGGGCAGTCGATCAATACTACGTCGTACTCACCAGCGATGGGCGCAAGGGCCTCGCTGAGACGACGCTCTCGACCTTCAACAGACAGTAGATTGACTTCAGCGGCGGTCAGATCACCATTGCCGGGCAATAACGCATAGCCGGCGTCAGGACAATCGAGAATGACATCACTGGCACGCAAGTCTCCCAACAGTACATCCAGCACACTGCCTTCGAGATCGTGCTTGTCGATACCACTGCCCATGGTGGCGTGGCCCTGCGGATCGAGATCGATCAACAGAACGCGGCGATCGAGCGCCGCCAGCGAAGCCGCTAGGTTGACGGCCGTGGTGGTTTTGCCGACGCCACCTTTCTGGTTGGTCAGCGCGATGATCTTGGTCACGAGCGACTTCCTTGGTTCCTTGAGAAGCGGGGCCAGTGGCACCAGCTACATGTTCATGAAAGACAGAACAGTGATCTGTCTTTCATGAAGAGCTTCAGGCTGCCTACCTTTTACGCTCGGCACAATCCCTGCGCACGTCTTGTATCGCTGAATCAATCACGCTGCAGACGCAGAAGATGACGTTCACCTTCCTCGCCCGGTACTGCTAGCCGCAATGTCTCGATCAGCGACACGCCCTGTGGCAGTCGCGCAATTTCATCTTTTGGCACGCGTCCTTTCATGGCTAACCATTCGCCATTCTCGGCCAATACAGACGCTGACAGATTGACAAAAGCATCAGTATCCGCAAAGGCCCGCGAGATGATTTGCTCGAAAGGTGCACCATCATAAGCTTCGATACGTACCTGAGTCGGATGCAGATTCTTCAGACTCAGCTCATGTCCGGCCTGAATCTGGAAGCGGACTTTCTTGCCATTTGAATCCAATGGTACGACCTCGATATCGGGCCGCATGATAGCGATCACGATACTCGGCAGGCCAGGGCCAGCACCGACATCCAGCAGGCGCGGCCCCTTTATATACGGCAGCACACTGAGACTGTCGAGCAGATGGCGCGTCACCATCGCTTCCGGCTCACGCACCGCGGTGAGGTTATAGGCGCGATTCCACTTGTGCAACAGCACCAACAGGGTCATCAGCTGAGCATGTTGCTCATCGCTCAGGTCAATCTCGAGCGTCTGTGCGCCTTGGCTCAGCAACTGGCCACAACGCGTGAGCTGGGTCTCGTTAAGCGTGTGGCTCATTGCACAGTACCAGTATCAGTTGCGAGGGCTGCAGCAGCTTCTTCACGCTCAGCATCGACGCTGGCATCTGTCTTGAGAAGCTGGCGCTTTTTCATGTGAATCAACAGGATAGAAACTGCCGCGGGTGTGACACCTGAGATACGCCCCGCGTGTGCCAAGGTGACTGGCCGCGCTTCATTAAGTTTCTGCTTAATCTCGTTGGACAACCCATCCACCGTGTCGTAATCGATCCCCTCCGGCAGAGCGGTATTCTCGTGACGACGAAGGCGGTCGATCTCTTCCTGCTGTCGCTGGATATAACCGGCGTATTTGGCCGTGATCTGTACCTGCTCGGCGATACGCCAATCCTCGACACCTTGGCCCTTGAGACTGGCCACGTCTGGGTATTCAAGTTCCGGACGCTTGAGTAGCTCCATCAGACTCGCTTCGCGCTTGAGCGGTGAGCTCAGCTTATCCGTCAATGGAGCCAGCTCAGGGCTCGAAGGTGTCAGCCAGGTACTTTCCAGGCGTGTCGTCTCACGAGAGATGGCATCACGCTTGGCTTCAAAAGCGGCCCAGCGTGCATCATCGATCAAGCCGAGCTCGCGACCCTTCTCGGTCAGGCGCAGGTCAGCATTGTCTTCACGCAGTAACAGACGATATTCAGCACGTGACGTGAACATGCGGTATGGCTCGCGCGTTCCGAGCGTAATCAGGTCATCAACCATCACACCGGTGTATGCCTCATTACGCAGCGGATGCCAAGCCTCGTCATCTGTAGCACGGAGGGCCGCATTTACGCCGGCCAGCAACCCCTGGGCGCCCGCTTCTTCGTAACCAGTGGTGCCGTTGATCTGCCCTGCAAAGAACAGATTCTTGACGAAGCGAGTCTCAAGAGAGTGCAGCAGATCCTGAGGATTGAAGAAATCGTATTCGATAGCGTAGCCAGGCCGCGTGATATGGGCGTTTTCCATGCCACGAATCGAACGAACCACCTCAAGCTGCGTATCAAAGGGCAGCGAAGTGGAGATGCCATTGGGATACAACTCATGGGTATTTAGGCCTTCCGGCTCAATGAATACCTGATGGCTGTTCTTGTCGGCGAAGCGATGAACCTTGTCCTCGATGGAGGGGCAATAACGCGGCCCGACGCCACCGATCACACCGGAATACATTGGCGAACGATCAAGATTGGCAAAAATAATCTCGTGAGTGCGCTCATTGGTATGAGTGATGTAACAGTTGACCTGCTCTGGGTGCAGCTCACGGCTGCCCATGTAGGACATCACCGGACGCGGTGTATCACCAGGCTGCGCTTCCATCACGCTGAAATCGACGCTCTTGGCATCGATGCGCGGCGGAGTCCCCGTTTTGAGGCGATCGACCCGGAACGGTAGCTCACGAAGTCGAGCGGCCAAGCCATTGGCCGGCGGATCCCCTGCGCGACCTCCTGCGTGGTTATCCAGGCCGATATGAATGATTCCACCAAGGAACGTACCGGTCGCCAGCACCACCGTGGTGGCATGAAAGCGAATACCTGTCTGGGTAACCACACCGCGCACGGTATCGCCCTCGACAATCAGATCTTCAGCGCCTTGCTGGAATAGCGTCAGATTTTCCTGATTTTCCAACTGACTGCGAATGGCGGCCTTGTACAGCGCTCGGTCTGCTTGAGCACGGGTAGCACGTACCGCAGGGCCCTTGCGGGCATTCAAGGTGCGGAATTGGATACCCGCCATGTCGGTCGCCAGGCCCATCGCACCGCCTAGCGCATCAATTTCCTTGACCAGATGACTCTTGCCAATCCCGCCAATGGCGGGATTGCAGGACATCTGGCCCAGCGTCTCGATGTTATGGGTCAGCAGCAGGGTCTGGCGTCCCATGCGGGCAGCAGCCAGTGCGGCTTCCGTACCGGCATGACCGCCGCCGATGACGATCACGTCAAAGCGGTTCGGGTAATCCACGTTGGCACCTCGGGTATCACAAAACTTGAGAATGAAGCGATGTCTGCGCAGTGCAGATCAGGCAAAACGGCCAGACCCGGCAGTGACGGATGAATGATCGCCGTCGATGCAGCTGGCTCGACCTTGGTCAGGGAGCTCATGGGCAGAATCGGGATGACGTCTGGGCCGCACAGTATAAACCGGCTGTGGGTAACCGTCAGGAGTTTTCCACAACCGCCTGACGAGGCCGAGGCGTTTGGAATGCTCGCCACGGTGCCTGTAGCGCACCAATCGGTCAACCGTCGGATAGCACGTGAGCTGGCAGCGCTCGAAGTGGATTTGCCGTTGCGGCGGAGTGTCCATCTCGGTGTTCGTTATCCCGAACGGCCGTGCATCGCAGGGATGGGATCGACGCTCAAGAGGACTTTGACCTAAGCCCTTGGTTTACCGGATAACAAGATTATATAAAGAAAAGAAGAAGGGGTTCTGTTGATGCTGTAATTACTGTTGTGGACAAAATCAGTGGGAAATCGACTTTATCGCTTTAAAAACATGAAGTTAGGGTGTTGATATACCTGGGGAGAAAATGAGGGCTACCTGAGGACGCCACCGGTGGCTTCCTGTGGATGAAATGCCACTTTGTCCACAGCCCGAATTATCCCCTGATTCATACCGTGTTGATACCCGACTTTTCTGCCCTGCTGTGCACAAGTGAGCCATTTACCCACAACCCCTAGTGCTGCATGGGCTAACGTCAAGACGGCCGCGGATAATGCCGCAAAATGTCCACAGAGGCAAATGACTTTTCCTTTGGGTATCAAAGCCTGTAGATAGTCATGGGATAACCCGTGAGTGAAATGCTGTAGAGCGCTTGAATGGTGCCTGTTTGGCGACGAGCCCCCTTTTGTGGACAGTTTTTAGGTACCTGAGCACGAAATATCTACGGAAGTGGAAATATTCCACGTGAATAACCAATACCGTGCGTGTGCTTTACCAGCTTCGTATCCTGAATAGGGGCCGATGGATGTCTCTTTTGATGAGGCCAAGCGATGAGGTTTTACCGGTTATCGGCTAGTCAGCAGTCAGGAATACCTTCCAGCGCGTGACGATAGGCGAAGAGGTCGGCATGTGTTTGTTCGTTTTTATCAGTCGAAAATACGAAAAATATTTTTTAAAAAACGAAAATATTCATGTGATATGTCCCCGTCACACGGAGATGGTGCTGTTCATGTCCAAAAAAATGCCCCGATCCTGGGATCGGGGCATGACCTCGCGTCTCTTGGTGCTCTCTATCTTTCAATATCCTAGTGCTTGAGAACGCGTGCGAGGAAGCTTTGGGTACGAGGATGTTGCGGATGATCGAAAATCTCTTCAGGTGTTCCTTGCTCCACGATAGTGCCTTGATGAATGAAGATGATTCGATCAGCGACCTCACGAGCAAAGCTCATCTCATGAGTCACGATCATCATTGTCATACCTTCACGGGCAAGCTCGCGCATGACGTCGAGAACCTCACCAATCATCTCGGGATCGAGTGCTGAAGTAGGCTCATCGAACAGCATCAGGCGTGGCTCCATCGCCAGTGAGCGTGCAATCGCCACCCGCTGCTGCTGGCCACCGGAAAGTTGCCCAGGATACTTGTCAGCCTGCTCCAGGATGTTGACCCGCTCAAGGAGCGCGTTGGCTTGTTTCTCGGCAGCGCAGCGATCAGTGCCACGCACTTTGATCGGCGCCAGGCTTACGTTGTCGCGTACCTTCATGTGGGGGAACAGATTGAACTGCTGAAAGACCATGCCAACTTCGGTACGTACTGCCTTGAGGCCACTTCGGCTCTTGCCGTACGGGGTAAGTGCATGGCCATCGACCTCGATACCTCCTGCTTGAAAGGCCTCCAGTCCGTTCACACAGCGAATGAGTGTTGACTTGCCGGAGCCGCTGGCACCGATGATCACGACGACCTCACCGACAGCGACATCCAGCTCGATATCCTTGAGAACATGCAGGCTACCGAAATGCTTGTTGATCTTGTTTATGTGCACGATGGCAGTCATGAGTTACTCCTTGCCGCTAGGCGTGCCGCATGGGTGGCGGGAAGCGAGGTTGTAGAGGGATAGGCAAGGCAGATATCGCGTCATTGCCCTACCAGCCCACGCCGCTCAAGCATCCGCAATCCAAAGGACAGGCTCATGGTGATGATCAGATACAGCATGGCAACCATGAAGTAGGTTTCCAATGCATTGAAGGTCGTCGCAATGTAGATCTGCCCTTGGCGAACCAGCTCACCGACCCCGATCACCGAGAACAATGACGTGTCCTTGATGGAGACGATGCCCTGGTTACCAAGGGCAGGGATCATGCGGCGCAGAGCTTGCGGCCAGATGATGTAGCGGAAGGTCTGGGGAGCTGATAGCCCTAGCGACAGCCCTGCCTCACGTTGACCACGGGCGATCGATTGAACGCCGCCGCGCACTATTTCCGAGATATAGGCTGCCGAGTTGAGCGCGATGGCGGCGATACCGGCGGTGAGAGCATCAATGGGACCGCCGATGATCTGCGGCAGGCCGTAGAAGATGAAGAGCACCTGCACCAGTACGGGGGTGCCGCGGAAGATTTCGATATAGGCAGTCGCCACCCAGCGTAACAAGCGGCTAGGAGACAGGCTCAGCAGACCAAACAGGATGCCGAGCACGAAGCCGATGGCAAGACCACCGAAGGAAATGGCGAGGGTCCAGGGAATGCCCTCAAGCAGAAACGGCAGCGAATTGAATGCCGCTTGCCAGTCAAACTGGAACTGAACGTCCACGTCGGGCTCCTTGACGCGATGTTCTCACGCCCACGCAACATACAGGGCGCAAGAGTCATACAGACAGGCATCGTCGCTGTGAGGCAACGACGATACTTGAATGGTAAGAGAAAAGTGACGGAAGGCAGTGCTAAAAGGCGTAGGCCTTATTGGCCGTCTGCGGGAAGCGCGTCGAACCATTTCTGGTAGATTTCGGCATAGCTGCCGTCCGTCTTCATCTCGGCCAGTGCCTTGTTCGCGGCTTCAGTCCACTCGCTGCCTTGCCTGAACGCAATGCCGTACTGCTGGCCCTCGTAGAGCGGTCCAACGGTCTTGACCCGACCGTTACCCTTGGTCTTGGCAAAATAGCCGACGTTGGGCGCGTCATAGAAGACGGCATCCACGCTTCCGGACATCAGTGCCATGTACATGTCAGAGCTGCCCGGGTAAGGCGTTACAGTGGCATCGTCGAGATTGGTCTTCAGGTAGTCATAGCTGGTAGAGCCAATCTTGGTACCGATCTTCTTGCCTTCGAGGTCATCAAAGTCCTTGATCTCGGCATTGTTGGCAGATGTCAGGATGCGAAGACCGGAGTCATAGTAGGGCTGGGTGAAATCGACGATCTTCTCGCGAGCATCGGTAATGGTGATACCAGCGATGGCAACATCGACACTACCGGTTTGTACTGCGGGGATGATGCCATTGAAATCCATGGTCTTGAGGTCGATATCGAAACCGGCACGCTTGCCGATAGCCGCCAGAATATCGATATCAAAGCCGACCATTTCGCCACTGTCCTGATCGAGCATTTCGAAGGGGACAAAACTGGGATCAGTTGCAGCTTTCAAGGTGACGGCCTGAGCCGTGCCGGCAAGTAGTGTCGCCGCGGCAAGCCCGGTCAGTGAAGC
The DNA here is from genome assembly GCF_009796845.1 of Cobetia sp. L2A1. NCBI lineage: Bacteria > Pseudomonadati > Pseudomonadota > Gammaproteobacteria > Oceanospirillales > Halomonadaceae > Cobetia > Cobetia sp. L2A1. The sequence continues at coordinate 4,090,510 of NZ_CP047025.1, forward strand.
CAGCAGGTGGGATCTGCGCATGAACATCGTCCTCTTATATTTGGATTTTAGGATGTAGCGCTTTTAGATTGGCCAGACCAATAGCTCCCCGTCAAGTATGGCAATGGAGGCGTGCGACCTATGTCTCGTGTCATCGGAAAAGCTAATGCCTTGATGAATAAGGGGTATCCCAACGAAAGGTCAATAAAAGAACGCCCCCGCTTCGGGATGACCGAAACGAGGGCGTTGGGGGTGATGCTTTGCGGCACTGAGAGTGCTCAGAGGGGCTTTCTACACCATGAAGGAGGAGCCGCAGCCGCAAGTACTGGTGGCGTTGGGGTTCTGGATAAGAAAGCGGGCGCCAGCCAGGCCTGTCTCGTAATCAATGGTTGAACCCACTAGATACTGATAGGACAGTGGGTCAATCACGATGGCTGCTTCGCCCAGTTCGACGACGGTATCGTCGTCGCTGAGATCAGTGGCGATATCGAAACCGTACTGGAAGCCGGAACAGCCGCCGCCGGTGACATAGACTCTGAGGCGTAGCTCTGGGTTGGCCTCTTCCGCACGCAGCGCCGCGATCCGGGCACTGGCGGCCCCGGACAGAAACAGCGGCGTGGGGATGAAGCTTTGTGCTTCGCTCATGCGGGCCTCCTGAGAGGAGTCGGAGGTCGGGCACCGAATGGATACCCGACTCGGGAGATGAAACGGATTGCCGCCCATTATCCCTATTTCCGAGTAAAAGGGTCAACTTTGTCCGTGTGAGTTTGTATCAGCATCCCATGTGCTGCAGATGAGGCCGATGATGGGCTTCAGGGCTTCAGGGCATCATGGCAGGTGCGCCGATTCCCATCATTTCATCTAGACCAAACATCAGGTTGAGGTTTTGAATCGCCTGTCCTGAAGCGCCCTTGACCAGATTGTCGATCACCGACAATACCACGAGTGTGTCACCACCCCCCGGACGATGCAGCGCGAGCCGGCACATGTTGGTGCCGCGTACGCTGCGGGTTTCTGGATGACTACCCAGTGGCATCACATCGACGGCCGGATGATCGGCGTAGCGTTGCTCGAACAGCGTTTGCAGGTCTTCCAGTGTGCCGGAGAAGTTTGTCAGACGCGGATAAAGCGTGGAGTGAATGCCCCGAATCATCGGCGTCAGATGTGGCACGAACGTCAGGCCCACCGCGCTGCCAGCGGCCAAATCCAATCCTTGGGTGATTTCCGGCAGATGACGATGCCCAGAAGCACCATAAGCCTTCATGGATTCACCGGCTTCGCACAGCAGAGAACCCACCTTGGCACCACGTCCTGCACCTGACACGGCTGACTTGCAGTCGGCGATGATGTTGTGGGTGTCGATCAGACCCGCTTCCAACAGCGGGATCAGCCCCAGTTGTACGGAGGTCGGATAGCAGCCCGGGACCGCGATCAGACGTGCTTCCCGGATGGCATCGCGATTGACTTCCGGTAGCCCATAGACAGCTTCACCGAGAAGTTCCGGGGCACCGTGAGGCTGGCCGTACCACTCTGCCCATACGTCAGCGTTCTTGATGCGGAAGTCGGCTGAGAGATCGATCACACGCGTGCCACGTGCCAGCAGATCGCCTGCCAATGCGTGGGCGACGCCATGTGGGGTCGCGAAGAACACGGCGTCACAAGCGGCCAGTGTCTCGGGATTCGGTTCGCTGAAGGCGAGCGTGTCGTAATGGCCGCGTAAATTCGGGTACATCTCGTCGACACGCATCCCCTTCTCGCTGCGTGAGGTGATCACGGTGACCTCGACCTGCGGATGGCTGGCCAGCAATCTGAGAAGCTCTACCCCTGTGTACCCCGTACCGCCGACGATACCTACCTTGATCATGCTGCCTCCCCGCCTTCGAGCGGTGTCCTGTTGATGCGTGATAATGGCGTGTGCCAGCGCAGTCGTGCCAGGGCGTTGCGTTATGTTCTCCCCGGGGTGTCGTAATGTGCACGGTCGCGACGAGCCGCAGTCGATATGATACACAAGGTGTCAGGCGGGCAGTAATGCGCTGCCGACACGGATGTCCCGATGCAACTGACTGTGCACCCAAGGAGTCGTGAGTGTCACGCCTGACGCGCCCGCACCTGCCCCACCCTAGCCTCGATAATTTTCGACGCAAGCTCGCCGCTGTCGATGCGCTTCCTCAGCTGTGTTTGCTGGGGCTTATCGCGGGACTACTGACCGGCTCATTGATGGTTGGCTTCCGCTTGCTGCTCAGCGCGGGGGCATTGGGCTTCATGCCCAATGACAATCCGGAAAACTTCGAGGGCCTTGATCCATGGGTGCGGGCGCTGTTGCCACTGCTGGCCGTTCTGGTCATTGGCATTGTGCTTGGCCGCCAGCCACCAGCTCAGCGCAAGTTGGGCATCGGGCACGTCATTGAGCGTCTCACCTATCATCAGGGCAAGATGCCATTACGTGGCTGGCTCAATCAGGTGGTCGTGGGTGTCGTGAGTGTTCTCGGCGGGCTATCTGCTGGTCGTGAGGGGCCTGCGATCCATCTTGGTGCGGGCGCGTCAAGCTGGATTGGCGAGCGGCTTAAGCTGCCTAACAACAGTTTGCGCGTCCTGGTTGCCTGTGGCACGGCGGCCGGTATTTCAGCTTCCTTTAATACGCCGATAGCCGGGGTCATCTTTGCCATGGAAGTGGTGATGATGGAGTACACCTTGACCGGCTTCATGCCAGTGATTCTGGCCTCTACCGCTGGCGCTGTAGTCTCCCAGATATTCTATGGCTCAGCGCCGGCCTTCGCGGTGCCCTCGCTGCTGTTGCACTCGCTTCTCGATCTCCCTTGGGTCGTGATTACAGCGCTGGTCATTGGCGTGTTGGCGGGCAGCTTCGTACACCTTGCACGCCAGCAGGCACTTGCCGCCCGCATTCCCTGGTGGATGCGCATGGCGTTGGTCGGTGTCACGACCGCAGGCGTTGCCTGGTGGTATCCACAGGTGCAGGGCATTGGTTACGACAGCCTGGCCCAGCTACTGGATGGCCAGCTGGCGTTGGACGTGCTGCTGGCATTGGTCGTAGGCAAGCTAGTGCTATCGGCATTGTGCGTGGCATGTGGTGTGCCGATCGGCATCATCGGACCGGTCGTGGTGGCAGGAGCTGCAGCGGGTGCCTTGATGGGGATGCTAGGGGGCTGGTTGATGCCAGATCAGGCTTCCGATATTGCACTGTATGCCTTGTTAGGCATGGCAGCCATGATGGGTGCGGTCTTGCAGGCACCGCTGGCAGCATTGATGGCTCTACTGGAGCTGACTCATTCACCGACCATCATTTTGCCTGGTATGTTGGCAGTGGTCGTGGCCGGTCTGACCAGCCGCCAGCTTTTCCACTGTCAGGGGTTTTTCATCTCGACGCTGACTGCGCAGGGACTACATCCTCTGCAACAGCCATTGATGCAGGCGTTATCACGTGTGGCGGTGCCTGCCGTGATGGAGCGTTCGGTGGTGAGTGTGCCGCGGCTCATCAGCCGTGAGCGCGCGCAAGTCGTACTCGACAGCAAGCCGGTATGGCTGGTGGTCACGCGTTCGACACCTGAAAAGCCGATGGTGGCTCTGCCGGCAGCGGATCTGGTGCGTGTATTGATGGATGAGCATTGGAGTGGACACGCGGAGCTCGATCTACTCGAAATACCGGCTCAGCGTCTCGATCTTGCCCCCATTCACTTGCAAGCCACGCTGTCTGAAGCTTATGAGCGGCTATTGCCTACCAATATTGATGCCTTGTATGTGGAGCACACCACTGCACCGATGATCCGCAAGATTTCCGGTATCATCACGCGGGATGCCATCGAGAGTTACTATCGTTATACCCCTTGAATGGGTGCAGTTTTCGATGCCTCAAGGCCTGTGACCTGATACCGCATAGGCGGCAGGTACTGAACATGGCACCTTGTCATGCTCGGCCGTAACGGTTCTTCCTGACCTGTTCCTTTCTGACCTTTCCGCCCCTGACTGACGGAGTTATCCCATGTACGAGTGGATCAAGGCTTTCCATCTGATTGCCGTAGTGACCTGGTTTGCCGCCCTCTTTTATCTGCCGCGCCTGTTTGTCTATCACGTCGAAGCGCGTGATGCCGGTGACCAGCAAGCGATCAGCTATTTCAAGACCATGGAGCGCAAGCTTTACCGTGGCATCATGATGCCGTCGATGGTCGTCACGCTGGCGCTGGGTATCTGGTTGCTGACAATAGTGCCGGCCTACATGAGCATGGGTTGGATGCACCTCAAACTGCTCATGGTGGTCTTGCTGGTCGGTTATCATCACGCATGTGGTCTGTATCTGAAGCGATTGGCGGCTGATAGCTGCAACAAGACCTCGCGTTACTTCCGTATCTTCAATGAAGTGCCGGTGCTCATGCTGGTAGTGATCGTCATCTGCGTCATCGTCAAACCTTTCTGATCGATGACATTGCGCACAGCGGTGATCTCTGGTCAGTCCGATGAGAGGGTTCTAGTACCGCCCATCGTGCTGGTATTGGCTGGACATGACCCTAGCGGTGGAGCCGGATTGATTGCTGATAGCGAGGCGATCCGTGCTGGTGGCGGTTGGGCGCTGACGGTGCCTACCGCGCTTACGGTGCAGAATTCCTGCAATGTGCAGGCAGTGCTGCCTCAGCCTGGCGAGTCGATATTGAGCATGGCGCGGAGTCTTGCAGACGACTTCACGCTACAGGCCATCAAGATTGGCCTGCTCGCCAGCCATGAAGCACTGACTGCGACGGTGACGCTGCTTGAGGAGTTTCGGTCACGCTGGCCGATGCTGCCAGTGATATGGGATCCAGTACTCAAGGCCGGTGGCGGTTGCGAGTTATCCAGTGAGGCGTTGGTGGAACAGGCGCGTGAGTTGCTGCTGCCTCGCGTGGATGTCATCACGCCCAATCGTGCTGAATTGGCACGATTGGGCGGTCTGGCTGCAGGTATCGATACTGATGCACAGGTTGAGCGCTTACTGGCCCTTGGCGTCGGTGCGGTACTGGTGACAGGCACAGATCCACTGGAAGGCGAGTTACTGCTTGAAGAAGGGCTGGCGGAAAATAAGCCATCCGCAGATATCCTGCATTGTCTATACCGCTCTGGTGTTGCTCCGCTCTCCCTTGCCTGCCCGCGACTGCCGGGCAGTTACCATGGCAGTGGTTGCACACTGGCGTCTCATCTCGCAGTACGGCTGGCGCAAGGCATGTCACTTGAGTCGGCTTGGCACGGGGCCCAGCAAGCTACCTGGCACAGTCTTCAGGCCGGTTACGACCATCAGCTGCGCGGTAGCCTGGAAGACGCCCAGTACCTACCCTGGCGCTGATGCTGATGTGGTCGTTGCTGAAGCATTGCGCGTCTGATCGGCTGCAACTCGCCCTTGAGTCGCGTTAAGCTAATGTCATCATGGAAAATGGCTTATCCACAAGGGGATTGCCGCGCAGCGATAACGCTATTCTTTGCCGATACCCGTTGTGGGTAAAGTGGGAGTTGCGGTTATCCACAGTCGGTATTTCCACGTCGTTATTTTGATCTTGTGCGACGCCACATCTTCCTTTTTCTTTGTGTGGCGGCCGATGTGCCGCTCGCCGTTTATCAAGAGGTATGTCATGACCACGTCCGCTGCCCAGTTCGAACGCGCTAGCCGTCATATTCCTGGTGGCGTGAACTCACCCGTTCGCGCTTTCAAGGGACTGCATCGTCCGCCGGTGTTCATTGATCATGCCAAGGGCGCCTATTTATTTGACGTCGAGAACACGCGCTACATCGATTATGTCGGCTCCTGGGGACCGATGATTACTGGTCATGCCGATGAAGATGTATTGGAAGCCGTGCGTCAGCGCCTCGAAAGTGGCCTGTCCTTTGGTGCGCCGACCGAGATCGAGTCAGAGATGGCCGAACTGATCTGCGAGATGCTGCCCAGTATCGACATGGTACGCATGACCAACTCGGGCACCGAGGCCACCATGTCAGCGATTCGTCTGGCGCGTGGTTTCACGGGGCGAGACAAGATCGTCAAGTTCGAAGGTAATTACCACGGCCACTCCGACTCGCTGCTGGTCAAGGCTGGCTCTGGTGCGTTGACACACGGTGAGCCCAGCTCGCCCGGGGTACCAGCGTCACTGGCTGAGCACACGCTGACTCTCGACTACAACGATGCGGAGGGCGTGCGACGCTGCTTCGCTGAGCTGGGTGACGAGATTGCCTGCATCATCGTCGAGCCTGTCGCCGGTAACATGAATTGCATTCCGCCGCTGCCCGGCTTCCTCGAGAGTCTGCGCGAGGTCTGCGATGCTCACGGCAGCGTGCTGATTCTTGATGAAGTGATGACGGGATTCCGTGTCGCACTGGGCGGTGCCCAGGCGCATTACGGCATCACGCCGGATCTGACTTGCCTGGGCAAGATCGTGGGGGGGGGCATGCCGGTCGGCGCTTTCGGCGGCAAGCGCGAGATCATGCATCATCTATCACCGCTGGGGCCGGTCTATCAGGCCGGCACGCTGGCAGGAAACCCGCTGGCGATGGCCGCAGGCGTGGCGTTGCTACGCAAGCTGCGTGTGCCGGGCTTTCATATTGAACTGACTCGCAAGGTTGAGATGCTGTGTGAGGGGCTTGAGCAACGTGCCAGCGCCGCCGGCATCCGTCTTGTCACCCAGCGGGCTGGCGGCATGTTCGGTGTTTTCTTCACGGATGAAGTGGCGGTGAGTAATTTCCAGTCAGCGACTCGCTGTCGTCAGGAAGATTTCGTGACCTTCTTCAACGGTATGCTCGATGAAGGTGTCTATCTAGCACCCTCTGCTTATGAGGCTGGCTTCATGTCGGCGGCTCACAGTGATGCTGATATCCAAGCCACGCTGGACGCGGCTGAGCGGGTTTTTGCAAAGATGACTGCCAGTGCCTGATAGCAGTATCTGAGCTAGCGCGCGAGCCAGCCCTTGAGTAAGTGCTGGCTCCGTCCTGTCTGATAGGCTGTCGAGCGGGCCACCATCCGGTACACTTGGCGCCAACGATAGCGATTGCGCTAATGACCTTATAGCCAGCTTGCCTTAGCGGAGACGACCTTGAGCCAGGCCCTGATTCGAGCCCTTCACACTGCCGGATGTTTCGATCACCCCGTGAAGGATATCGAGGTGCACGAGACCCATATTTCGTGGATCGTGTTAACCGGCGATTACGCCTACAAGATCAAGAAACCAGTCGATTTTGGTAGTTTCCTGGATTTCTCCACGCTGAAGCGCCGCAAGTACCTCTGCGAGCAGGAGGTGCGTCTTAACCGCCGCCTGGCGCCCTCTCTCTATCTGGACACGGTGGCCATTTCCGGTACGCCGGAAGCGCCGCGAGTCGACGATGAGAGTGCCGTATTCGAATATGCGGTCAAAATGCGCCAGTTCTCCAATCGCCACCTGTTCAGTGCCTTGCAGGCCAGTGGCGAGTTGTCGCTGGAGCTATTGGATGATCTCGTCGATCAGCTTGTGGCTTTCCATGAGCAGGCCGAGCGTATCCAGGGTGACAGCGATCTGGGTAGCCCGCAGATGGTCTGCCGTACCATCGATAATGAATTCGAGTTGATTCGTCCGCGCCTTGAGAATGATGACGAGGCGATTAGCCGGCTTGGACTGCTTCAGCAATGGACGGCAGAAACCTTTCAGCGCCTCACTCCGGAATTCGAGCGTCGCTGGCAGGAAGGCTTCGTGCGTGAAACCCATGGTGACATTCATCTGGGTAATGCGGTGCGTCACGAAGGGCGTGCACTGTTGTTTGATGGAATCGAGTTCAACGAAGAGCTTCGTTGGAATGATGTAGGTTGCGATCTGGCCTTTTTGGTGATGGATCTCGAGGCGCGCGATGAACCTGCTTTTGCTCATCACGCACTCAATCGCTATCTCGAGCTGTCCGGTGACTACTCACTGGTGCGTTTGCTGCCGTACTACAAGATTTATCGTGCGCTCATTCGTGCCAAGGTGGCGATGATTCGCTATCACCAACCGGAGTTAAGCGACGCCGATCGTACTGACGTAAAGGCGGAGTACGAGCGTTACATCGGGCTGGCGGAGCGCTATAGCGAGATATGCTTCCCCTACATGATCATCGGGGTAGGTGTGTCAGGCAGTGGCAAGAGTCGCTTTACCGAAGAGATGGTCCGTGAGCTGGGTGGTGTACGGATACGCAGCGATGTGGAGCGCAAGCGTCTCTATGGCTTTACTGCCGATGATGACACTCGCTCCGGGCTCAATGGCGGTATTTATACGCCAGAGGCAACGCATGCTACCTACGAGCGTTTGTCCAACCTGTCAGCCACGTTGCTGGAATCCGGGATTCCGGTCTGCATTGATGCGACCTGTTTGAAGAAAGCGCAGCGCGATCGCTTGCGTCATGAGGCAGAGGCTCGTGGCCTACCGGTACTGATGATCAGTTTTGAGGCTGATGACGCCACGCTACGTCAGCGCATCATCAAGCGTAGTCAGCGCAGCGGAGAGGCTTCTGAGGCTGGGCTGGAGGTGCTCGACAAGCAGCTGGCCAATCGAGAGCCTTTTGCAGCAGAGGAGCATGGTCAACTGGTTCACATCGACACGACGGCTCCGAATGCCAATGTCACCCTGGCCCGTTTGATCCGTGAGCAGCTTCGTCTGCACTGAAAAATATTCTGACATGAGGCATGGCAACAGAACGGCCATGTCTCTCTTTCATGCATTGCATGTCGTATTCGTTAGCAAGGCTTGAAAGTCTTCTAGAGAAACATGCTTCTGATGGGGATTCCCATGCGCAAGAGTTTTGTAGTACGTACCGCTGCCACTGCCCTTGGTGTCGTGATCATGGCGGGGTGTTCCAGCCAACCGACCACCGCTGACCTGATGCGTAGTCAGGCCGATGAAGCCAAGTCCGTTGCCAAGGCTCGCGATACGCTGGCAGATAACTGGGAAAGCGGCAAGGCGCTGGTGGCCAGTGGCGAGAAGGAAGTCGTCAAGGGTGAGTCTCTCGTCGATGATGGCGAAGACAACATTCGCAAGGGACAGGCGCTGATCGACAAGGGCAACAAGCAGGTCAAGAAAGGCAAGGCCCGTGTCAGCAACGGGAACCAGCAGGTTGCCAAGGGACGTCAGATGGTGGACAAGAGTCTCGTCAGTTATCGTCAGTCCTTCCCGGAGCAGTCCCTGATACCCGAAAAGAAGTAATTCTCTTTGGACGGGATGAAAGCCCCGTGAGAACGAAAAGACCGCCAATGTGACTGTTGGCGGTCTTTTCGTTCATGGAAAATGAATAAAAAACCCCGCGAGGCGGGGTTTTTTATTCGAGATCAGAGGGTGATCAGTACTGCATCACGGTGGCAATATTGCCGCCACCAGTCTGGGTCACGCTGGATGTGTTGTTTGCACCAGCTTGCACTACGTGTGCACGGTTGGCAGCAAAGCTCATGAAGCCTCCAGCCTGCTGGAGAACCTCGGAGTACTGACCGCTGCCGGACTGTTGGACGCGCGCGTGGTCGTTGTAGCCAGTCTGGGTAATCAGAGAGTCACTATTGGTGCCGGACTGTTCGACGATCGCCAGATTGAAGTAGCCGCTCTGGTTGTTGATGGCCAGATTCTCGCTGCCCGTCTGGCTGATATCGGAGTACTGCAGCATGTCAGCTTGTGTGACCTTGGCGGTGTTAGCCGTTCCGCTCTGCTTCACCATGGAATCATGGGAGCTACCGTCCTGATTGACCAGGGCACGCTGAGCATCACCACTCTGGGTAACAGTGGAATCGCTGCGTGATCCGGACTGCATGACGATGGCTTGGCCCATGGAGCCTGTCTGAGTCACCGTAGAATTATGGAAACGACCGTCCTGAGAGACACTGGCACGATTGTTCAGCCCATCCTGGGTAATGTCGGAATCATGCATGAGGCCAGCTTGCGCCACGCGAGCGATGCTATCGCTACCACTCTGGACGGCGGTGGAGGTGTTGAAGCCCCCTTCCTGAGTTACTGCAAGGCGATTGTCGCGTCCGCTGGACTGCGGGCCACTGTCGCCCTGCCAGGAGTCTGAGCGGTTACGATAACCAGCCTGGTCAATATTGGCAGCGTTCTTGAAGCTCTTCTGATTGAGATTGGCGGTGTTCAGAGCGCCGACCTGTTCAACAATACCTGTCTGTGTGCTGCCGTACTGTGTAGCTTGTGTGATATTGCCACCGCCTAGCTGATTGATACGGATCTTGCTGGTGACACCGCTTTGATAGACAGTGGCTTTGTTGAAAACCCCTGCCTGGTCAACATCGCTGCGATGCTCGCTATCGCTATTGCCTCCAGTACGCGGCATCTGTGTAATTTCGGCATTGTTCATGAAGCCGGCCTGATCGAGATCAGAGGTATTGCCGTCTGCCATGGCATGAGAAGAGAAAGCGATAGCGACTGCGAGAAGGCTCATCTGGATTTTCATGTGTGTTCCCTTGTATTGATCATTATGTCATTTATTTTTTATTATGAACCGCAGGTACTACATCCCCATCACATGGTGCTATTCATCAACCCGTCGATGATCATCCACACCATGCTTTACAACAAAATCGTTTTTTATTTTCATGATGTTGTTGTTTTTTAGTATTTATCTTGCAGTGAATTCAATGTTTTATTTTCTATTCCAACGAGACGATAAGTAAGTATTCATCTCGCGAAGCATGTTGTTCATGTCATTATTGCTATTGCTGAATAACCTGTACTTGCATACGGCCACGCGACTGTTGAGTAATGCTGACAGGCACTTGACTACTTCCTTTCTGAATCAGTGCTGCACTGCCGCCAATTCCCGTTTGTTGAATGGCCGCCGTTTGTGAAAATCCCTGCTGAAGGATCAACGCATCGTGATACTGGCCTTGCTGGAGAATATTCGCTTCGTTCTGTGCGCCACTCTGCAGCGTTTGGGCTGTATTACTATTGCCGCGTTGTGACGTTTGCGCGCGGTTTATCGATCCATGCTGAGTAATCATCGAGGAATTGTTGGCACCTTGTTGATAGACTTCGGCAGAGTTGTAGTATCCCTGTTGGTCGATTGAGGACACTGAGCGGCCATGTTCAAGTTCAGAACTAATCGCTAGATCATCCGCCATTACCAGCAGGCTGATGGAAAGGGCGGAAATGAATAGGCCTACCTGCAAGATTCTCTGGTACTGATAGTGTCCTTGAACCATGGTGAAGATCCATCCTGATTGTCCATCTTGCATGCATACTGGATAGCACTAACTATTGATCTTCGAGAGTCTGTGCGCCATCAGCTCTTTTCAGGGTTACAAGAGTGAGGAGAAACTAACTTTAGGTCATGACAAAAAGTGGAAAGTTAATAATGAATAGTGGGGTGCGAATCAATAAAGTTAGCGGGTGGTTTAGTTAATGAGGGATGTGATATCTAATACCAGGAAGGAATGTTTAACTAATTAATAATATTTGTATGTATGTATGTTCCATAATGCAAAAGGCACCTTCTGAGAGGTGCCTTTTGCATAACGTTCTGTCTCTTATAACTTTCTTGTTCGGATAATCATTACAACATGGGCGTTGGAGCCTGTAGGTAATCCATCAGTTCTGAATCTTGCATCTCGGTAGGCTCTGCCAGGGCCCAGAGCTGACGATCTACACCCTGAGCGATGAGATGGATGACAGCAGACTCAATGGCAGACATGACAGCCAGCTGTACGGGTTCGTTGTTGGTATAGCCGGATTCAACTTCCAGTAGGCGCTTGAAGTCGATAAAGCGATAGACGCCAGCACGAAGCTCACGAGAGAAGATCGTCTTGCTTGTATTGACGTTGGCGATCACCTGGCCAGTAGTGATATCAACAGCACGCAGATTGATCGTCACCTGATCAACCTGATATTGCCCTGAGGCACCAATGCCGAAATATTCAGCCCCAGAGCCGCCCGTTCTCACATTGGAATCAAAAGCGATGATACCTCCCTCGAAGAGTAGGTTCGCGGCCTGCAATGCTTCTAGGTCATTACTGCGGCCAGTACGCTCCAGATTGGCTCGGATGATCTTGCGCTCTGTCAGCAGATTCTGAAGGCCGACGCGTTCCAGCGGGATGAACCACCCAGAGTCCGCCAGTGCAGCACTCAGCATGGCAGCACCACCTTGAGTCACCGCGGTAGAGAAGGTACTTGCTGGTGCGGGACGATATTGGCCTGTTTGATCACGGAAATCGTAGATGGCGACAGGAATGCGCCCCGCCGGTTTCGGCAGACTGATCAGATCATTATAGGTGGAGGTTCTTGGCATCAAGGTGCTGGGCACACCCGCCAAGCCATCTGTGTTGGCTACCATTGGGGCGCAGCCAGAGAGCGCCAGACCCGCAATAGCCAGCAGGGAAGAAAGCAGCTTCATTCGCGATACCCTTCATCAGAGGTCGATATCAGAAAGTGTTACCTGATGTACCAAGGTTGATGACGGTGGTTTCTCCGGTTGCGCGGTCAAGGACCTGCATGGAGAACCCACCATTGCCGTTACTGACGACCTCTATGCGTAATTGAGCACTGTCTATTACGCTTGAGCGTCCAGGTTCAGCAGTATCGACGGCATCGGTAATGGCATCGGAGACCAGGCTATTGCGAAGGTCATTGATGAAGAGCTGTGTATCGGAAAGGCTATCGAAGGCGAAAGCATCAGGGTCGTCATGAGTATCCTGAACCTGAGCCTTGTTGAGGAGGTAACTGCCATTTAGCGGATTACCGCCAAAGCTTGGATTGATGGGTTGGTATATGAGTTCGCCGGCATGTAACGGCATCGCCGAGAGTAGCAACGACATGGCGAGTGTCTGGTGCTTCATGATGTTCCCCTGTTCCCTTGCTTATTGTTAGGGTCTCCGTTACCGGAGCCCATTTATTATTGATTCGGTCTGCAGTACATCAGAATTCGTCACCGGCCATGTCTGGATCGTTGCGCAGTGCGTCAAGTACCTTGCGCCGCAGAAATTGGTCGGAAACAGTTGCTACCGCTGAACTGGCATAAAGATCGACATCGTTCAGTCTGGGAGGCAGCGTCGCTTCATACAGTACGGTATTGCCTTCCGTTATCCAGATTAGACTTCCCCAGCGCGCCGAAGGTCGCTCATGGATGCTTAGCGAGGTGTTTCGCAGCACTGGGCTATCGAGACGTTGCTGACTGAATTGACGGAAGAAGGTTTTGCCTATCATGGTCATGGTGCGATCGATCATGACCCCGCTCAGGCCATCGCTGAGCATGGGGCGCGTGCGGGTAACTTCTACACCGTCCGCGCCTTGAGCATCAGACCCCTGATTTTCGCTGGCGACAGATACCTTTGGTCGTACCACCTCCGGCGCTGTTTGCGCGGAGGCGGTCGACAGATAGCAGAGCGTCAATCCCCAGGCGAGAGCATGGCGGCTGACCATGCCGGTCACGACATCTGGGCTCGACGAGCAACACGCGGTGTACGTGAGACAGGCATGGCCAGATTCTGGCGTGCCCAGTTCATTGCCTGGATACGGTTATGAACCTTGATCTTGCGGAAGATATTGTAGAGATGCGATTTGACCGTGTGTTCACTCACGAATAGCTGGTCGGCGATCTCGGTATTGGATGCACCAGTACCCAGCAGGCCGATGATTTCTACCTCACGCTGTGTCAGGCCACAGACCGGACGATAGGCATTGAGCTGCTGGCGGCGATAAAAATCCAGCAGGCGGGTCATCAGCGGACGAGACATCCACATATCGCCTTCCAGCAATTTAGCGATGCCCTTGCTGATCAGCGATAGGCTGTCCTGGCGGTAGAACACGCCTTGAAGGTGAGTACTGACCAGTAGGCTGGCCGCTTCTTCTTCGTCGCTGATATTGATGGCGGCCAGCTCAGCGCTGGCATCCTGGCTGGCATCTGCGTCCCAGCGCTGCATCGTGCCCTCATCGACATGATCGGTGTCTAGCAGGACAATCGTTCTATCTGCCTGCCCGGGTGTGTAGTCTTCGTCGGGGCTTGCGGAAGCCACCTGACACTCAAGCTGCTGGCGAATATAATCCATAAACAGCGCCGACTGCGGATTGCAGTCAGTCACCAGCAGCACCATTGCATTCCCTGTAATCATGGTGCGAAACCTCTGAGTTGTCGTATCAATTTTCTTGGTGGAGCCTTATCTACACCGTGATCAGATTGAGCCTGTAAGCCAGTACTCATTCACGTCGGGCATTACGCGCTGAGCACCTATATAGGATTACCCGAGCGAGAAGATAAGGCAACCTCTAATCAGTACTTGCTAAATTAACCAGTTTATCCATTCCCGCCTATTTTTACCTGATTTGGAAAAAGAACAGGAAAAACAGTACGTAAATTTTGATACATAAAGGCAAGGCTTAGTAGTCATTCTCTAGAGTGTAATAAAAACCAGACCATTGCGATTTTTGTACCACGAAATAGAGTAAGCAAAAGGTACCATGAATCTAGTACCAAAGCGTGGCTATTCGGCACCAATTTGTAAGCGTAGTTATTTTTTTGTATCTAGGGGAAGTGCCTGTGTTAAAAAAGCGACGCACATTGGAAAAAGCGCCTGCCAAACCTTGCTAAGTGAAGTACTTACTACGCCCAGGGCGCATGAAGCGAAGCTGTTGGTACAAGCAGGCTCCTAGACGGTGCGTACGATAGACGTCAACCGTACGGATTCTGAGCCTCATGTTTCGGGATGAGATGACTGCCGGGGATGTAAAGATTCAGATGCTGGTGAGCCCACTCGATGGCCTGATGGCGGTTGTGGACTCTGATCTTACGGAAGATATTATATAGGTGTGACTTGACAGTGTGCTGACTCAGTATCAATCGCTGGGCAATATCGATATTGCTTTGTTGCGAGGCAATCAGTGTCAGTATCTCTAGCTCACGCTGTGTAAGTCCCATGACAGGCTGGAAGGCAATTTTCTGTTGTTGACGGTAATGTCGGATCAATGTCTGCATCATGTATCGTGTTAGCCACACCTCCCCTTCTATTATTTTTTCTATTCCTTTGCTGATGTTGGATAAATTATCATGTCGATAAAATATCCCAATGAAGGGAATGTTCAATAATAAAGATACTGCGTCATCTATATGCTCAACATTGAATGCAGCGATCTTGTCGACACCCCCCCAGCGCGTCATTTGAGAGAGATTGCACTGAGCACTATCGATCAAAGCCAGGCAAGGGATGGAAGGGAGTGTTGCCTCCCGATCGCAGGCTTCCACTTCGCACTGTAGTTGCTCGCGGAGGTAATCGACGAAAAGTTCGGTTTGTGGTGAGGGAACCGTCACGAACAGGATTCTCGTTGAGGACATGGGGCTCTCCCGCCGTTCGATTGTGGGGCTGCCTCATCATCAATAAGCTGATAAGCAGAGTGATCAAGAAGTTGGCCAGTGACCCTCTACAGTCTAGTTAAGCATCTCCCATGGATTGCAGATCTCCATAGTGTTAGATGGCATAAAGCCAAAATCTTTTAGATGAAGAATAAAGTCTTTATTAATCAGTTTGTTATGTGGAAGTCTGAGGAAAAAAACGAATCATTCGTCGCCAGACACAGGAAAATCCTGTTCAGGCATGAGCGATGACTGGGATTAATCGGGAGTATTGATCGGTATGAGGCCAAGGTGGGAAGTATGAGTTTCATAGGCTGCAGGCATCAGCCATCTCAGCTCCCCCAGCAATAGCCCCTCGCGTGTACGCATCGGACTCCCGCGGTAGAATGTGACATTACCTCCTATATCGTCGCGCGCTGATGTCATTGGTAGCGCTACCTTTCCCAAGACAACCTCGGAGATATTCATGTCCGCATCCTCTCTCGTGCTGGCCAGCGGCAATGCTGGAAAGTTGCGCGAATTTTCTCATCTGCTCGCCCCATTGGGCATAGATCTGATACCTCAGGGGCAGCTGGGAGTGAGTGACGCTGACGAGACAGGGCTGACCTTCGTTGAGAATGCCTTGATCAAGGCGCGCCACGCAGCGCTTGTTACGGGGCTGCCGGCGCTGGCAGACGATTCTGGTATCGAAGTGGATGCACTTGGCGGGGAGCCCGGTATTTATTCCGCGCGCTTTGCATCACGTCAGCAGCAGGGCCAGGGTGATGTGGATAACAATACCGCTTTGCTAGCTGCGCTTGAGAATGTGCCGGAGATAGAGCGCACAGCACGTTATTGGTGTGTGTTGGTGTATTTGCGCCACGCAGCAGATTCGGTACCGATTATCGTGCAGGCCAGTTGGGAAGGGCGTGTACTGAATACGCCTGATGGCGAGGGCGGCTTTGGCTATGACCCGCTATTCTGGCTACCAGAGCAGGGCATGAGCGCAGCGTCACTTGATGCTGCAACCAAGAATCGTCTCAGTCATCGCGGCCGTGCCATGCAGCAGTTACTCGATGCGCTCTCTGAACGGCGTGAGTACGCGTGATGTCTGCCCAGATGCTGCCTCCGTTATCGCTCTACATTCACGTGCCTTGGTGTGTGCGTAAATGTCCTTATTGTGACTTCAACTCTCATGGCGTAGGACGTGATGCAGGCTTGCCGGAAGAGGAGTATGTCACTGCTTTACTGACGGACCTCGATCAAGATCTGCGGTTACTTGAAGGTCAGCCTCAGCGCGAATTGCACAGCGTCTTCATCGGTGGTGGTACACCCAGTTTGTTGAGTGGGATGGCCTATCAACGGCTGTTTGATGGCATCCGCGAGCGCATGACGCTATCGGCTGACTGTGAAATCACGCTGGAGGCCAATCCTGGCACGCTTGAGCAGGGGCGCTTCGCGGCGTATCGCGCTGCGGGTATCAATCGATTATCACTGGGAGTGCAAACCTTCCAGCCCGAGCAGCTCAGCATACTGGGACGTATCCACTCGGCCGAAGAAGCAGAGCGTGCAGTGGCCAGTGCGCGCGCGGCAGGATTCGATAACTTCAATATCGATCTGATGCATGGATTGCCGGGCCAGACACTGGAAACGGCACTGGACGATATTCGGCGGGCCTTGGCACTGGGTCCGAGTCATCTCTCCTGGTATCAACTGACGCTAGAGCCCAATACCGAGTTCTATTCACGTCCTCCGGTGCTGCCGGAAGACGATCTGTTGTGGGATATTCAGGACCACGGCCATGCTGAGTTAGAGGCAGCGGGATTCAGACGTTATGAAATTTCAGCCTATGCGCTTGAGGGGCGTAGGTCTCGTCACAACCTCAATTACTGGCAATTTGGCGACTATCTTGGCATCGGTGCAGGCGCACACGGCAAGCTGACGTTGCTAGAAGCAACGGCAGATGAGGACTCGGTTGCTTTACCACGCTTGCAGCGTCGTTGGAAAAGCCGTCAGCCGGATGCTTACTTGCGTAGGATGCAGGACCCTCGCGGGTTCCTTGCCGGCCAGCAAGATATTGAGCGTGGTGATTTGGCACTAGAGTTCATGATGAATGCCCTGCGACTTACTGATGGTGTCAGTGTGGCGACTCTGCTGCGAACTACTGGACTGGGTCCTGAGGTGCTGGAACCGACGTTGGGGCAAGCCCGTGAACGGGGGCTTATTCGTGGAGATGCCTCGCGATTATGTGCTACCCCTCAAGGACTGTTATTCCTGAATGACCTGTTGGCCATGTTCGATACTTGAACGATCAGGCATCATTGTCAGTCTGACGATTGTTTGCACGATTGCCTTTTATGAGAGTGAAGATAGGGAGCGTTACCATGAAGAAGTCCGTACTTCTGGCATTACCGTTGGCAGCTGTCGTCGCGATGGCGGGTTGTAGCACGACGAATCCGTACACCAATGAGAAGCAGACCTCCAGTGCTGCCAAGGGTGCCGGTATCGGTGCTGTCGTAGGCGCGATTGCAGGTGCCACCAAGAGTGGCAACCACCGTTTGGACAAGGCATTGATCGGTGCTGCCGCCGGTGCCGCCGCCGGTGGCGGTATCGGGTATTACATGGATGTGCAGGAAGCCAAGCTACGTGATCAACTGCAGGGTACTGGTGTCAGCGTGACGCGTGTTGGTGACCAGATCATCCTTAATCTGCCGTCCAACGTCACCTTCGGGTCTGATTCCAGCACCCTGTCTGGCCAGATTCAGCCGGTCATGGATGGTGTGATCACGGTACTCAAGGAATACGATGAGACCCGCGTCAATATCGCGGGCTATACCGATTCCACCGGCGCCTCCAACTACAACCAGAATCTTTCTGAGCTGCGCGCTCAATCAGTGGGTAACTATCTGGCCAGTGGTGGTATCGCCTTCAATCGCCTGAACATGCGCGGTTATGGCGAAGCCAGCCCAGTGGCGTCCAACGATACGACGTCAGGTCGTGCTCAGAATCGCCGTGTCGAAATCACGTTGACGCCGCTGGAGAGCTAATCGTTTCCCGTGCTGTGCCATGCCATCAGGTACAGCGCTATGGAAGTGAGCATCGAAGTCAACGCATGTGAAAGAGAGGCTCGCGCTCCGGCGCGGGCCTTATTGCGTATGAAGCATGGCTTTTCCGGCGATGGTGCATCATCTCTGCTATCCTTCAGCCCCCTCGGCGGCCTTCCCTTAACGCCGCCCCCAGATTTCCGTCTGCCGGCCTGCAAGACGTCGCAGACATTGCCGTATCAAGGAGGCGCTCTTGCTCGCCTATCAGCACGCCTATCATGCAGGCAACTTTGCCGACCTGCACAAGCATCTACTGGCCAATACGCTAGCAGAACAGCTATTACGTAAAGAATCTCCCGTTACGTTCATTGATACTCACGCAGGTCGTGGCTGGTATCCCTTGGCGGCACCCGAGACAGAACAGCTGCGCGAGTATGAGCAGGGTGTTCTGCCGTTGTGGCAGGCGCGCAGCCAGTGGCTGAGCGAGAGCGGTGAGATGCAGCAGCGAGCGACGGATAAGCCGGTCACTCGCTGGCTGGCCCGCCTGGCCGACATGCAGCCCGATGCCGGGAAGCATACTGCCAGCGACCTGAGTGTCTATCCGGGCTCGCCGTGGTGGTTGAGCCAGTCGCTGCGTCGTGGTGACAGACTGTTGGCGTATGAGCTGCATCCAGGCGAGATCTATCACTTTGATCAAGCGCCGGTGCAGCGTGACAGTCTCGGCAAGGTCATGCGTCGTCAGCAGGACGGCCTTTCTGGTCTGCTGGCAGCGGTACCGGTCACGACCCCGCGTGTGGCCGTGTTGATCGACCCCAGCTATGAGCTCAAGAACGAATATCGTGATGTGGCGGAGGTAGTAGTAGAGACGCTACGCAAGTCACGCCACGCCACCATCATGATCTGGTATCCCATGCTGCCGGCAGGGCGTCAGCATGACCTTCTCGAGCGGCTCAAGAAGCAGTCGCCGGCACCGATGTGGCGTAGTGAGTTGCTTATCGATACGCCGGAAGGTGAGCACGGCATGTACGGCTCCGGCATGCTGGTGATCAATCCGCCGTGGCAGTTTGACCGCCTATTCACCACTGCCATGCAGGAAGTGGTTGAAGTGCTCAAGGCTGCATTGCCGGCACCGCAATCAGTGGCTGTCGAGCACAAAGGCCTCTGGTGGCTGACGGAAGAGGTGGCGCGCGCACGTAATGAGCCCAAGGCCATGCCGCGTGAGCGTCTGCTGTCGCTGCGCAAGCTCAATCAGAAGGTCAAGCGCGATACCGAAGTCGAGGTGACCCAGCCCAAGCCCAAGCGCGAGAAGCTCAAGCGTGGTGAGGGCTGGGCCAAGCCTCGCGTGCGCAGCGATAGTGCGACGCCGAAATCCAAGGGCAAGCGCCACTCGGCCACCGCCAAGCCGAAGACCAGCATCAAGGCGCAGGTCAAGGATCAGGTGCATGGTCACTCTGCACCGAGCGAGAAGCGTGTCATCGATAAGCCTTCGGAGCGCTCGTCCTCGCGGGCAGAGCCTGCTCGTCCGCGTGGCAAGGGGGAGGCGGGTGGCAAGGATAAGTCAGGCTGGAGCGATTGGTCTTCCAGCATGCCGGGCAATGATCGCAAGGAGAGCACGACGCGCGTCAATATGCGCAGCACGCCTGCTATCGGTCGCGATGGCCAGGTGAATCCGAGCAGCACGACGAAACTACCGAAAAAATACGCACCCAAGAAGCGTCCTGAAGGGACTGCCGAAGTCGGTAAGCCACTGGATGCACGCGAAGCACGCGCTCTGCGCGAGAAAGCCGAGCATAATGCTGGCCGCGGCAAGCCGCGTGGTCCACGCAAGCCTTGATGGCTTGAAGAGGTGCCAGTCACATGGCCCCTCTTTGTGATGCATCATCTTGTCATGCCAAAACACCCCCACAGGTCACGCCTGTGGGGGTGTTTTGCGTTCATGTGAACGTGTGTCGAGGTCAGTGGGGGATATCCTCTTGCCACAGACGTCGATAAAGGCCTGGCGTCGCCATCAGTTCGTCATGCGTCCCTTGCTGAGTGATGCGTCCTTGTTCCAGGACCAGCAAGCGGTCAGCATCGCGCACAGTGGCCAGCCTATGGGCCACGACAATCAAGGTCACCTCGCCCCGTAACTCATGTAGCGCTTGCTGCAGAAGTGCTTCGGTATGGCTATCGATACTGGCGGTAGCCTCATCCAGCAGCAGGACTCGTGGGGTCGTTATCAGTGCGCGCCCGAGTGCGAGTAGCTGGCGCTCACCCGTGGATAGACTCAAACCACGCTCTCCCAGCAGGGTGTCGAGCCCCTGTGGGAGGCCAGCGATCAGCGGTGCCAGGTGTGCTTTCTTCAGTACACCATTCAGGTGGGCCTCATCGACTTCACGGCCTAGTAGCAGGTTGTCACGCAAGCTACGAGCGCGGATGAATGGCTCTTGAGGCACGACGGCAATGGCATGGGCTCGCTGGTTCGAGGACCAATCACCAAGCGGGCGTCCGTCCAGCATCAGCTGTTCACCCGGTACCGGGCGCTGTCCACTTAATAGATCGAGGAGGGTGGATTTTCCGCTGCCAGTAGGGCCGACCACACCGATAAACTCACCGCTATCAATCGTCAGTGTAAGGCCATCCAATGTCACGTTATCAGCCCCTGCATGCCTGAATTCAAGCTGGTCAATGCGATAGTGACCACTTGCTATCGAGCTGCTGCCTTCTACTTCTCCTGATGCTGCCTGCGAGGTTTCACGAGGCTGGTCGAGTACTTCTTCAAGACGTCCCGCTGCCACGAGTGCTGACTGGAAGACTTGCAGGCGCTGGGTGATCTCAATCAAGGGCGCACTGATGCGGCCCAGCCAGGCAATGAAGGCATAGAGCACACCGAGTTCGGCGCCACCCCCCAACTCTCGCAGACCAAATACAGCGACGAGTGTGAGGGTGATCAGCATGGCCATTAGATCGATGGCCGAGCGCAGCAGTAGGCCCGAAACGCGTACCGTGCGCATGCGCGCCCGGTATTGGGCAATATTGAGCAGGTGGTAGCGCTGATTGAAGCGCTCTGTCTGGTTGCTGGCCTGCAGCACGCTCATGCCGCCAATGGCTTCGGCGATACGCGCGTTCTGCAGCGCACGAAGTCTACGCACTTCGCGGGCGGCGCGTCCGGAGAAATGCTGATAGAGCCAGGTCACCCCGATGGCTAACGGGATGAGCATCATGGCGATCATCGCGAGTGTGCCATCCATCAGTGCCATTGCTGACAGAATCCCGATCAACAGCACTACGTTGCCGACCAGTGTCCCTAGCACGCCGACATACAGCTCCTTGAGCGACTCGGTATCGTTGGTGACGCGTGCGACCAGCTCGCCAGCAGCAATGTTATCGAGCTTCGCTAGCGGAAGATGGAGCAGGTGAGTGAATACTTGCTCACGTAATTCGCGAACACTGGCAAGAGCTAGTCGGGAAAAGCGTAGTTGTTGAATATAGCGTCCAGCTGCCGCGCCTAGCTGAGTGATGGCATAGATCCCCAGTAGGCCCATGAGCGCCTCTGGCGCGAGATTGCCGGGAATCAGGTAGTCGTCGAGATAGCGCTGGGTCAGCCATGGGCCGAGCACATCCAGTACGGTGGCCGCGATAAGTATCAGCATGGCGCGCGCGACCGCACTTCGGCGCGCCGCCAGTGGCCGCCACAGCAGCGCCAGCCGACGGCGACTGAGTAGGCGAGCGGAAACTGGGCCGGGCAGGCGGGAGGCGTCAGAAGTGCTCATGAGTGCTCTCCTGCAGGGCGATCAGTCTCGCGACTCGCTTGTTGGACTTGCCACAGGCGCCAGTAAGCTCCTTGAGCGGCCAAGAGAGTGGCGTGGTTGCCTTGCTCCAGAATGCACCCGTCTTGCAGTACTAGAATGCTCTGACAGGCCTGTACTGCCGACAGGCGGTGACTATTGATGATCAGGCTGCGCCGCCGGCCAGTGATATCTGGCTGTTGCAACTGGGCGAGTGTAGTGAGCAAGGCGCGTTCCGTCACCTGATCCACCGCCGACAAGGTGTCATCGAGCAGCAGGATAGGCGCATCCGTGAGCAGGCTTCGGGCAAGCGCCAAACGTTGCCGCTGTCCACCGGAGAGGGTGATGCCGCGTTCTCCGATCAGCGTGTCGAGCCCATCAGGCATACGACGCAGGTCATCATCGAAGGCGGCGGCTGTCAGAGCGCTACGAATCTCGGCATGACTCGCCCCGGGGCGGGCGAGGGCGACGTTATCAGCGACCGACAGCGCGAACAGGAAGGGGTCCTGTGGTACCAGCGAGAATTGCGGGCGCCATGCCGATAGTGTGTACTCACTCGCTTCGTGCCCACCTAGCGCGAGCTGCCCTTGCGATGCGGTCATCGGCCAGCTACGTGACAGCAGGCGTAACAGGGTCGACTTTCCACTACCGGTAGCACCGACGATGCCGAGACTCTCACCGGCGGAAACCTGCAACGATAGAGGCCCGAGTGCACGCTGCTGGCTACCTGGATATCTGAATTCATTGACTTCAAGGCGAAGTGAGTGATCGCATACTTCATCACGGAGGCCGTTGTCCTGAAGTGCTTCCGGCGCCGCGTGGAATACCGATAGTCGTCGAGCGGCTGCAGCACCGCGCTGCAGGATGTTGAGGCACCAGCCAAGAGCGAACATCGGCCATATCAGCTGAGCGAGATAGAGGCTGAAACTGGTGAGCTGGCCGAGTGTGATGGCGTCTTCGAGATAGCGCCAGCTGCCTACGCTGAGTGTCAGGAGTGTGGCGACTGACAGCGAAATAAAGACGACAGGATCAAAGGCAGCTTCGAGTTTCTGGACACGATAGTCGACAGCTTCAGCGGCGCCTGCGCGCCGTGAGAAAGCGGTTGTCTCATCATCAAGCAGCGCGTGACTTCTAAGCATGCGGATGCCGGCGAAGGCTTCCTGCGTCTGATCATTCAAGTCAGAGAAGCGCTCAAGCGACTCTCGAAAGCGTTCACCAACACGCGTAGAGATACGTGCAAAAGCCCAGGCCATGAACGGGAAAGGCAATAACGCGAGTAATGTCAGGGGAACATCGATACCGATCAGCATGATGCCAAGCACCAGCACGAAGGTCATGGCCCCATCGACACTGGAGAGAACACCTTCGGCGGCGGCCATCTCCACGGCATCGATATCCTGGCTGGCATGCGCCATCAGATCGCCGGTGCGATGATGTTGGTAGAAGCCCGGGTCGAGTCGCGTCAGCTTGGCGTGAAAGGCATCACGTTGCTCGGTGCCCAGCTGGTAGGCGGTGCCGAACAGTGTGACGCGCCACGCATAGCGCAGCGCGTAGAGCCCCACTCCCGCTCCGATGAGCCACAGTAGCCGTGTCATCAGCGCTTCGCGATTCAGCGTGCCGGCACGCAAGGCATCGATGGTGACACCAATGGCCCACGGCAAGAGTAGATTCAGCCCCGCCACGCCAATCAGAAACACGATGGCCAGCAGGTAGCGCGGCCAATGGCGTTTGAAGAAGGCGATTAGCAGGCTGCGTAGCGGAGTGGTGGAAGGTGTGCCCGAGGAGCTGTCCGGGAGGGTATGCGGTGTACCGAGGTTATCGCTTTTCTGTGTGGCATCTTGCACCGTTGCCGGTGTCTCGCGTCCTGCCATATCGCCCCCTGTCCTGCCTTCGCCCCTGCCCCCGCCTGTCGGGAGTGATCGGCAGGGGCAGTATAGCGAGGTGGCGATGTGTGGGGGCAACAAGACATGCACTACTGTCCGCGTTATTTGCCGATGCAGAAGCTGCCAAAGATCTCGCCGAGCAGGTCATCAGCAGAGAACTCCCCTGTAATCTCGGACAGCGCCATCTGGGCAGCGCGCAGGTCTTCGGCCAACAACTCGCCCGCACTGGCACCGAGCAGTTGAGCCTCACCATTGTCGAGTGACTCGCCGGCGCGCTCCAGCGCATCCAGATGACGACGGCGGGCACTGAAGCGGCCCTCGGCAGTACCAGTGAAGCCCATGATGTCCTTCAGATGATCGCGTAGTGCCCCAAGGCCCTGATTGTCGCGTGCAGAGATACGCACCACGCTGGCTTTATGGCGTGCCTGTTCAATATTGCCCGTATCAGTATTCGCATCTGTCAGCCCTGGCGTTTCACCACTGGTATCGATCTTGTTGCGAACCAGTGTCAAGCGGGTGGGGTCTGGCAGACGCGCCACAAACTCTGGCCAGATCTCCATGGGATCCGTCGCCTCGGTCGTTGCCGCATCTACTAGCAGCAACACGCGATCCGCCTTTTCAATCTCGTTCCATGCACGCTGCACTCCTATGCGTTCAACGGCATCGGGTGTGTCGCGCAGGCCGGCAGTATCAATGATGTGCAGCGGCATTCCGTCGAGATGAATGTGCTCGCGCAGCACGTCACGGGTGGTGCCCTCGATGTCGGTGACGATGGCGGTGTCCTGCTCGGTCAGTGCGTTGAGCAGACTCGACTTGCCAGCATTGGGACGTCCGGCGATCACCACCGTCATGCCCTCGCGCATCAAGGCGCCCTGATTGGCAGCAGCCCGCACGCCGGCCAGCTCTGCCTTGACCTCCGTCAAGCGGGCAGCGACATGACCATCAGCGAGAAAATCGATCTCTTCCTCGGGGAAGTCGATAGCCGCTTCGACATAGATGCGCAGCTCAATCAGGCGCTGCACCAAGGCGCTAACGCGAGTTGAAAACTCGCCCTTCAATGAGCGCAATGCGTTCTCGGCAGCAGCCCGTGAGCTGGCATCAATCAGGTCAGCGATTGCCTCGGCCTGTGCCAGATCGACCTTGTCGTTGAGGAAGGCACGCTCGGAGAACTCACCCGGGCGTGCCAGGCGTGCGCCAAGCTGAACGCAGCGCTCCAGCAGCAGGTCCATGATGACTGGTCCACCGTGGCCCTGTAGCTCCAGTATATCCTCGCCAGTGAAGGAATTCGGCCCCTTGAAGAAGAGTGCGATCCCCTCATCGAGCGCGATGGGACTGCCTGTGGTATCCAGGCCCATGAAGGGGCCGTAGTGCGCGTAGCGAGGCGCTGGACACTGGCCAAGCATGGCGCTGGCAATGGCCTGGCAGGCGGGGCCAGAGACACGGATGATGCCAACGCCGCCACGACCCGGTGGAGTGGCCAGCGCAGCGATGGAGTCGGGCTGATAGACGGAAGACATGCGAAGACCTCGGGCAGGGAGCCAGAAAGTGAAGAAGAGATGGCACGTATTGTCGCGGTTGGTGCCCCGTGACAGCAAGTGAGGGTAATTGGTCGAGGCGAGGCCGGCTTGCGGTGTGCTGTCTTGAAACGACACGACCCCCGCCAGAGGCGAGGGTCGTGTCAGTCATGCATCGATCATGTCGAGGCGGAGTAAAGCACGTTAGATGCTTTTCTTGACCGGCTCGGCTTTTTCGATCTGGCGCGTGATGAAGTACTGCTGGGTGATCGACAGCGTGTTGTTGACGATCCAGTACAGGACCAGGCCCGCCGGGAACCACAGGAAGAAGAAGGTGAAGACGATAGGCAGCATCTTCATGATCTTCGCCTGGGTGGGGTCCGGAGGTGTCGGGTTCAGCTGCTGCTGAATGAACATCGTAGCGCCCATGATGATCGGCAGGATAAATAGCGGATCTTTCATCGAGAGATCTTGAATCCAGAGCATGAACGGCGCATGGCGCAGCTCAACGGATTCCATCAGCATCCAGTACAGGGCAATGAAGACCGGCATCTGAATGACGATAGGCAGACAGCCGCCCAGCGGATTGATCTTCTCCGTCTGGTAGAACTTCATCATCTCTTGAGAGACTTTCTGGCGGTCGCCGCCATGCTTTTCCTTGATGCGCTGCATCTCGGGGCCCATCTTGCGCATCTTGGCCATCGAGCGGTAAGCCGTCGCAGACAGCGGGAACAGCACAACCTTGACCAGCACGGTCAACAGGATGATGGAGGCACCCCAGTTACCGACCAGTGCGTGGATATGCTCCAGCAGCCAGAACAGCGGGTTGGCGAGGAACCACAACCAACCGAAGTCGACGACCAGTTCCAGGTAAGGCGCGGTGGCCTCAAGCTGGTCTTGATCCTTCGGGCCAACGTACAGCGTGGCGCCTAACTCAGCTTGCTGGCCGGCAGCGACCTGCGTGCTCGGGCTGGCAAATGCCGCCACGTTGCGCTGCTGTTTGTCGATGCTGGTGTAGTACAGGTTCTTCTGATTCTCATTCGGGACCCAGGCAGACACGAAGTAATGCTGGATCAAGGACACCCAGCCCCCCTGAATGTCGGCATTCTTGAAGCTGCCCTCCTGGATGTCGTCGAAGTCGACCTTCTGGTAGTGATTCTCTTCAGAAGAGAAGGCCGCGCCCAGATAGGACTTCATGCCCATGCCGCCGCCGGTAGACGGGTCTGCGCTGTTATCGCGTGCCAGCTGACCAATGAAGCGAGCGCTGATCGGCTGCTGAGACTGGTTGTCCAACAGATAGTCTACCTTGAGCTGGTAGCTGTCCTTGCTGACGGTGAAGCGCTTGATGATCGCAACGCCATTGACGTCAGCCTTCAGATTGATCTGCAGACTCTTCTCGCTTTCGCCAAGCGTATAGCTGTTGCTGTCGGCGGAGAAGGCGATACGTCCCTTGTGTCCATCCAGCTGTAGGCCAGACTTGGCCACATAGCTGCGTGACTGGTTATCAGACAGCAGGACGAAGGGAGACTCGGAGGCGTTGTTCTGCTTGTGCTCGAGCAGTGCAGCGTAGACCACGTCGCCACCCTGCGGATCGATGCGCAGATCAAGCACATCGGTCTTGATCTCAATCAGATTACTGCTCGGAGTGCTGGCAGCGGTGTCCGGTGTGGAGAGGCCTGCAGCATTGTCGGCAGTAGCGCTGCTACTCGGAGCTTCTAGGCCCTGAGCAGTCGCTTTGGCAGCCTGAGTGGCGACCTGGGGAGCCTGTGTTTCCGCAGCCGGCTGATCGTAATCCTTGTTCCACTGGATCACCATTAGATAGGCGACAACCGCAAGCGGAATCACGAGGAGTAATCGTTTGACGTCCATTGTGTATGCCCGTTGGAGGGTGAATCAATCTGGCGGGAGTCAGATGAGACCGGTCACGAACGGATGGGCGTATAACGAAAAAAACGCCACATGCCGGACGCACCGGGAAGGTGTCGCGTCAGGCAGGTGGCGTTGACTTAGCCGCTTTCAGGCGTCTGGCATCCTTCTCCAGACGAGACCACATGCCGTCAAGCTGGCGATGCAGAGTCTCGTTATCCAGCTCATTCACACCTCGTTTGGCCAAAACGACAATGTCGATGGCCGGAAGGCGTTGCTGGCGGAGGCGAATGGATTCTCGCGTCAGACGTTTGAGGCGGTTGCGATCTACGGCACGGCGCACGTTCTTCTTGCTGAACACCAACCCCAGGCGGGCATGTCCCAAGTCATTCGGACAGGCCAGGGCCAAAAGCCCCTTGCCGTGTACCTTGAGGATGGTGTGATCGAAGACGTGCCGGTAATCCCCGGCAGTCAGCAAGCGAAGCTGCCGGGGAAATCCCTGACGGGACATCCGGGCCTCGATCAGGCGCTCAGACGCTTACGGCCTTTCGCACGACGGCGCTGGATGACCGCACGGCCACCTTTGGTCGCCATACGAGCACGGAAACCGTGTGTGCGCTTGCGCTTAAGGACGCTCGGCTGAAATGTGCGTTTCATAGCTGCTTCTTCCCACGTGGTTGTTTGGAAAAGGTCAACGAATGTTGCCCTGTATCCACATGAGGACAGGGCAGATTGGTCAGGGGCAGGGATTCTAGTGAATCTACAAGTGGCTTGCAATGTCGAGTCGAAAGTTGTCCACAGCCGGTTGATGGTATTTCAGTCTGTTTGTGCGCCGCGCCGCCCGCCAGATGGCGATTCCTGTCTTGTGATGGTGGATTCGAAGTCGAATGTAGATGGGTAAAAAAACTTGGTTTGCCTTGCCAACATTATCAGGAGGTCCTGGATACCACCTCGAGCAGCTTGTCATCGAGAGGTAAAAAGTCCCAGGTCAAAAAGCATTGAGTCCGCAGGGCATGGCGAGACGACGGGGAGATGTTTTGCATGGTGTGTCAATCATTGTCAGGTGATGCAGGTATCTCGTGAGATACGGGTCCTGT